>LNFE01000140.1 GCA_001464575.1 Acidobacteria bacterium Ga0077553
TGCGAGAAGTTGCCGGCGCGTTCGAGTTCGGTGGCGACAGTGCCAATGCGCGGTGCGCCCGTCGAGCGCCAACGCCACTGCTCGTATCCGGCGAAGAAGAAGGTTTTGTTTTTGCCGTTGTAGAGTTTAGGGATCAGCACGGGGCCGCCGACAGTGCCACCGAAGTGGTTGTAGCGCAGGACCTGCTTGATGCGGCCGGTGCGAGGGTCGGGCTGCGTGGCGAAGGCGTTGCGGGCATCCAGCGAGTCGTTGCGGAGGAAGTGGTAGAGGCTGCCGTGGAACTCGTTGGTGCCGGACTTGGTGACGGCGTTGACGACGCCACCGGAGGTTTGGCCGAACTCGGCCTTGAGGGCATTGGTCTCGACGCGAAACTCAGCAACGGCGTCGACCATGGGGACGACGCTGATTTCGTTGTGGACGGCGGCGGAGTTGGAGACGCCATCGAGGAAGAACTGATTGCCGTAAGCGGGTCCGCCGTTGATGCGGATCTGGGAGAAGTTCTGGTTGCTGATTTCGGCGAAACCGTCGGTGGAGGGGAAGCGAGGAGTGACCCCGGCGACCACCTTCACCAGGTTGAAGACGTGGCGACCGTTGAGCGGCAGCTGCTCGATGCGGCGCTGCTCGACGACGGTGCCGAGGGAGGAGTCTTCGGTTTGGACACGGGCCACTTCCGCCGAGACGACGACGCTTTCGGTGACCTGGCCGATCTCGAGGGCGAATTCAGGCTGGTTCGCTGAATGCGCTTGAAGCCCGGATGACTCACCGTGAGCTCATAGGGGCCGACCGCGATCGAGGAGATGGCGTAGGTCCCGTCACCGGTCGACGAGCCCCGAAAGGTCTGGTTGGTGCCGGTGTTCCGGGCGACCACCTCGACCCCTTCGACGCCCGCGCCTTGCGGGTCGGTGATGGTTCCAGTGATGGTTCCGAGGGGGGATTGCGCCAAGACGAGAGCGCAGAAGGGTAGGAAGAGAGCAACAGAGCGAAGCAACGACATGGAAGACTCCTGTGTTTTGAGTGTACGCCTTGCAAAGGGTTGCGTATAGGCTACAATGGGGCAAATTAACGGTTAAACTTTCTATTTTTCAATGAGTTCGCCCGCAGCCGCCAAATTCGCAGGAGAGAGGGAAACGGTCCAGAAAGAGCTGGAGCGGGTGTTAGCGAGCCGGGAACTGCGCAACTCCTTGCAATTGCAGAAGCTGCTTCGGTACTTGATTGAAGAGACCTTGGCGGGGCGCGCCGAGATTTCGATCCGAGACTGGATTCGATCGTACGGGTGCAGGTGAGTATTCTGCGGAAAAAGTTGGAGGCGTTGTATGCAGGCGAGCCTTCGGGGGCGGGTCCGCGGATTCAAATTCCGCGCGGCGCTTACATCCCTTCCTGGGAGGTAGTTGACATAATCCCGAAGGCGGCGGCAGAGGCACCGCCGAGAAGGGAAGCCTTGCAGCGATTGCTTTGGTTCGGCGCCGGGGCGTTGGTAGGGACAGGGGCGTTGGCGGTGGCGTGGCGGGAGCCGGCGAGGCCGTATGCGGCGCCGGCGATTTGGGGTCCGTTGCTGCGCCCGGGGGTGGAGACGATTGTCAGCTACGGGGTGCCATTGTTCTTTACGACGGCGTCCGGTCTCTACCTGCGCGACGTGCAGACGAATCGGCCGGAGGAGGGGGCGGCAGGGCAACTGGCCCGGATTGGGAATCTGCTGGGGATGCCTATTCGGCCGCAGGAAGATGTGTATACGGGGGTGGGCGAGGCGGCGGGAGTGCAGGTGATCAGTGCGTTCCTGGATGCGCAGGGCGTGGGGACGACGGTGGCCAACTCGCACTATTTGGGGCCGAAGGATTTGCTGGGGAAGAACCTGGTGGTCGTTTCGTCGTTACGATTTCAGACGTTGCTCGATTCGCTGCGGCTGCCGCATGCGTTTGAATTTGACAGCGAGGGACCGGGATCGCTGCGGAACCCGCGCCCGTTGCCGGGCGAATCGTCGGTTTATCCGAGGGTAGGCGAGGCGCCAGAGCGGACGGTTTCGTTTGCGCGGATTTCGATTTGGCCGTCATCGTCAGCCGAGCAGCGGATCATGATTGTGAGCGGGCGGGAGACGTGGTCGACGGAGGCAGCAGTGCGGTTTCTAATTGAGGAGCGGGCGCAAAGAAAATTGCAGCAAACGATTGAGGCGGACCCATCAGAAGGGCCTCGGGGTGTAAAATCGGAGCATCTTGAGATTGTGGTGGAGGTAGAAGGGATGAACAATCGGGCGACGCGGGTGGACTACCTGACGCATCGGTATTTGAAAGTGCCTCTGCCGCTACGTTTTCGATAGTTGACATAATATCCATTCTGCGAAGTTAGGTATTGCGCATTTCCGTCATCATTCCCACCTTGAACGAAGCTGGCGCACTACCGGGCACCCTGGCCGCAGTGACGCGCCTCGATGATATTGCCGAGGTGATCGTGGCGGATGGGGGCAGCCAGGACGACACGCGGCGATTGGCGGCAAGTATGGCGCGCGTGCTCGATGCGCCAACCGGCCGCGGTCAACAGCAGGCCGCCGGGGCGGACGTGGCTTCGGGAGATGTCTTCTGGTTTCTGCACGCCGACTGTACGCCGTCTCCGCAAGCGACCCGGGCGATCGCGGTAGCCCTGAAGGACTCTACTGTGGCCGGCGGCCATTTCTCTCTCCGGTTCTCAGGGCCGAGCCGCGGCGCACGGGTGCTTACCCGGATTTACCCCTGTCTTAGCGTTCTGGGGCTTTGTTACGGCGATTCCGGTATCTTCGTTCGACGAGAGGCTTATCAGGCCGCGGGCGGCTTTCGACCCATGCCTCTGTTTGAAGATATTGATCTGGTGCGGCGCTTACGACGGGTGGGCCGTTTCCGGCGAGTGGACTGTGAGTTGACGGCGTCGGCGCGGCGGTTTGAACACCGCAATTTCGCCGCCATGTTTGCCCAGTGGACCGGGCTGCAAATTCTATATTGGCTGGGTGTTTCGCCCAGTTGGCTGGCGCGGCGTTACGCGCTGGTACGGGAGCGTTCCTGATGATTTTGGTCACCGGTGGAACGGGGACAGTAGGACGGGAGATGATCCCGGTTTTGGAGCGGCTGGCGCCAGGCGAGAAGATTCATCTGCTACGCCGGCCGGCGGCCGATATCCGGTTGCCTGGACTCGGGCTTTCGAGCGATGAGCGGGCGGAGCTGCAGAGGCAGGTACGGGTGGTGATCCACTGCGCGGCCGAAATTCGCTTCAATCTTCCGCTGGATGAGGTGCGAGAGACGAATCTCGAGGGTACGCGGCAGATGCTCGAGTTCGCGCACGGCTGCCCACGGCTCGACCGTTTCGCTCACGTGAGCACGCTCTATATTGCCGGCCGCCGGGAGGGCTGGGTGCGCGAAGAACCGGTCGCCAATGACGCCGGGTACTTCAACACCTACACCCAGTCCAAGCATGAAGCCGAGGCGCTGGTGCTGGCCGAAACGAAGCTGCCGGTGTCGATCCACCGGTTGAGCTCCGTGATTGGAGGGGGCGGCCATGTGGAACAGGTTTTGCGGCTGATCCCGTTCAGCTCGGAGATTCCGATTCTGCCGGGACGGCCGGAGGTGCCGGTGGACCTGATCAGCGCCGCGTGGACCGGGCGGGCCCTCGCTTTGCTGGTGGCGCGCCATTTTGAAGCCGGGGCGATCCGGCATGTCTGTGCGGGCCCGGAGTTGTCGCCTACGTTCGGCGAGTTGCTGGACGTGGCGTTCGCCGGAGGCGGACGGCGGCCGCGCCTGGTATCGTTGTCGAAATTCGAATGGGCGCTGAAGGCGGTGGCCGAGCGGACCACCGGGTGGCGGGCGATGGCGGGGTTGGCCACATTTCTGCCGCACCTTTCGGTGTCGCAACCGTTTGATCCGGGGGTGACCGGGGAGTTGCTGCGCCGGGAGGGTTTGGTGCCGACGCCAGGGCGCGAGCTAATGGCGGCAACGCTGGCGGCGATGGTTTAGGCCGGCAGGCCGGCGGCGTTCTCGCGGGTGAAGCGGCGAACGGGCAGATGGAGCTGGCGTGGCGGAACCTCCCCGCGCAGCTTCAGGACGAGCGAACGGACGACCTCGTAGCCGATTTTGCCAGGGTCCTGCACGAGCATGACATCGAGCGCGCCGTTGTGCAGCGCGGCCCGATGGATATCGCTGTCGTCGAAGCTGACAATTTTCACTTGGCCCGAGCGACCGCGGCTTTCCACCGCTTGGATGATGCCGATCGAGGCCGCCTCGCTCGATCCGAACATGCCGTCCAGATGCGAATGGGCCGTCAGGATGTTCTCGGCGGCGGCGCGGGAGCGGGCGCGGTCGCCCATGCCGAACTGACGGGCGACCAGCCGGACAGCAGGGAACTCGCGTTCCAGGGTCTCGAGGAATCCACGCTCGCGGAGGCCCGTCGACGCCCCGCCCGGCTTCTGCATCACCATGGCAACACTTCCCTGCCCTTTGACAAGGCGGGCGATCTCGCGCGCCGCCTGGCAGCCGGCAGCGTGATTATCTGTCGCGACGAAAGTCACGTACTGCTCAAAGTTGACGGCGGAATCGAAGACGCTGACAGGAATCCCGGCGGCGACGGCCCGTTCGAGCGGGGCGACGAGGGCTCGTTCGTCGGTCGCCGAAATTGCGATGGCGTCGACGCGCTGCGCGATGAAGGCGTCCACGATTTGAATTTGGCGGGAGTGGTCGGTCTCTTCGTTAGGTCCATTCCACAGGGCCTGGACGCCGAATTCCTGCGCGGCGCGGTCGACGCCCTGGTGGATGGACACGAAGAAAAGATGCGCGGTCGCCTTGGGCACCACGGCGATGCGGGGCGCCGTGCCGCGCCCGCAAGAGGCCAACAGACAACTGGCGAGCAGGTGGCGACGGGGCAGCACCCCGCTAGCATACGCCTAAACCGTGCGTTGGAAATCGACCTCGTCCTTCCAGGCTTCGAGTGTGTTGTAGACGATGGGGCAATAGGTGGCGCGATCGGGCATCTCCCACATGCGCCAAACGAGAGAACCCGGGCCACTCGTGAGATGGGGGAAATGGCGGCAGGCCGTGGGGCGGTGGCGATAGATGAGGCACTCGTTGCCGTTCAGAAACACGCAACTGCCGTCTTCGTGCCGCTTGAGGATCATTCCCTCTTCCTCAGACTCCTCGACGCAATCGCGGAGAAAATCCTTGAGGCGCATGCCGGCGCCTTTGGCAACCGCCTCCACTTCCCTCTCCTGCAGACGGGCGGTGGCGTTCCGGCAGCAGTTGGCACAGGCCAGACAGTCTGTTTTCTTCTCGACCGCGTCGGCGATGTTCTTCAATTTGCGCTCGACGAAAACGTGGCGCTTGAGGTGCATCCGCAGACGCGCGTTCTCGTCTCTTTTTTGCTCGCCGAGGCGCTTGATCTGGACGAGGTCGGTAACGAGAGGGCGTTCGCTCATACCTCTATAATGAAGTATTCCTGACTGCCTATGAGTTTGCTCATTGAAAGCCATCTTCCCGGGGTAAAGCTCCTCCGTCGCGGTAAAGTGCGTGACGTCTACGAAGTGACACCGACGCAGCTGCTAATGGTGGCCACGGACCGCGTGTCGGCGTTCGACGTCATTCTGGGCAGTGGGATTCCCGACAAGGGCCGGGTGCTGACGCAGATCTCTCTCTTCTGGTTCGATTTCCTGAAGGATGTTGTTCCGAACCACGTGATCAGCGCGAACGTGAACGAGTTTCCCGACTCGCTGCAACCGTTCCGGGATCAGCTGGAAGGCCGGTCGATGTTCATACATCGGGCCAAGATGGTGGACGTGGAATGCGTCGCGCGGGGCTATCTCTCGGGATCGGGCTGGAAGGAGTATCAGCAGGTGGGAACCATCTGCGGCTTGCCGCTGCCTCCGGGCTTGCGGGAAGGTGACCGGCTGCCGGCGCCCATCTTTACTCCGGCGACGAAGGCGCAGACGGGCCACGATGAGAACATTCCGTTTGAGCAGGTGGTTGACAGCGTTGGCGCGAAGCTGGCCACGCAACTGCGGGATCTGACGCTGAAGATTTACGATCGCGCTGCGGCGTACGCCGAGACTCGCGGGATCATCCTGGCCGATACGAAGTTTGAGTTTGGTTTTGTGGATGGACGGCTGGTGGTGGCAGATGAAGTACTGACCCCGGACAGTTCGCGTTTCTGGCCGCGGGCGACTTACAAGCCCGGCGGACCGCAGCCTTCTTACGATAAGCAGTATGTGCGGGACTATCTCGAGACGCTCGATTGGAACAAACAGGCGCCCGGTCCGGAACTGCCCGAAGAGGTAGTGAGTAAGACGCGGGAGAAGTACATGGAAGCCTATCGGGTGTTGACCGGCAAGAAGCTGTGAACCTGCTGGACCTCGTTTTTGGGCTGATCCTGCTCGTGTCGGTGTACTCGGGGTTGGTGAAGGGCTTCGCGCGCATTGGCATTGGCATGGTCGCGTTGATTCTCGCGTTCCTCCTGGCCGCCCTGTACTATCCGGAAGCCGGACGGCCGCTGCGGGAGTATACGAGTTCGGTGGGAGTGTCGCATTTCCTGGGCTTTACGGGGATTTTTGCTGGGGTCATGATTGTGGGCGCGCTGATTGGCCACGCCGCGACACGGTTCTTCAAGATGGTAGGGCTGTCGTGGCTGAACCGGGGTTTGGGTGGGGCGGTGGGATTGGTCCGCGGGGTGCTGATGGCGATCATCGTGCTGATGACGGCCAACGCGTTTCTGCCGGGCGAACCCCCTTCGCTGGTGGTGCAGTCGCGGCTGGCGCCTTACCTTCTCGATTCGTCGAAGGTCCTGTCGAACGTCATGCCGGCCGACTTCAAGCAAGAGTTTCTGAAGAATTACGAGAAGGCGAAGAAGGCGTGGTTCAATCCGCTCCGCGACCAGATTCGCCGGTTGGAATAACGGATTATGCATCTGCTGATTTTTGATTTGGACGGGACGCTGGTTGATTCCAAGCAAGACCTGATTGACTCAGTAAACGCGACACGCGGCTACATGAATCTGCCGCCGCTACCGGGCGAGTTGGTGGCAAAGTATGTGGGCCGCGGCGCTCATGCGCTAGTGCGGAGTGCATTGGGAGAGACGGCGCCCGAAGCCGAGGTGGACCGGGCGCACACGTTCTTCATCAAATACTACGGCGAGCATATGCTCGATAAAACGGTACTCTACGACGGGGTGCGGGAGGCCTTGGACCGGCTGCGGACCAAGGGCCACACGCTGGCTGTATTGACGAATAAGCCCGTCAAGTTCTCTGAGCGCATGATGGCGCAGTTGGGGCTGGCGCAGCATTTTGTACGGGTCTACGGTGGGAACAGTTTTGAGCCGAAGAAGAAGCCGGACCCGGTCGGCATTCTAACCTTGCTCGGCGAGACGGGCATTAGCAAGACGAAGACGATCATGGTGGGGGATTCGTCGGTGGATATCCGGACGGCGCGCAACGCCGGGGTGCAGGCTTGCGGCTGCGCGTGGGGCTTTCAGCCGGAGACGTTTGCGGCGGAACCGCCGGACTTCCTGATCGACCACATGAGCCAGTTGGTGGAGAGGATAGAATCGTAGACTGTGTTTCTTTCGATTCTGGCCGCGACCATATTCACAGTAGTCGACGTTGAGAAGGTGCCCGTTGACGGAGATCCGCAAGTGGCGGTGATGCGGCTGGAGGCGCCGGCGCAGCCGCGGGCTTTGGCGTGCGACGTGTTGGTGGCCGGCGCGGGCATGGGCGGCATCGCCGCGGCGATGCGGGCGGCGGACCGGGGCCGCAGCGTTTGCCTGACCGAGGAGTCTTCGTGGGTCGGCGGCCAGGCCACGGCGGGCGGCGTTTCAGCGCTTGACGAGCACAAGTTCATCGAAATTACGGGCGCGCCGTTGACGTACCTGCAGTTCCGGCAGAAGATTCGCGGGGCCTATGGCGGCACGGCGAATCCGGGCGGCTGCTACGTATCGTCCTTGTGTTTTGAGCCGCGCGTCGCCGTCAAAATTCTCGATGAGATGCTGGCGGCGCGGGCCAATATTACGCTGCTGCGGCGGACGAAGGTGGTGGAACTGACCCGAGTTGGGAACCGGATTACGACCGCCTTGGCGGTGAATCTGGAGACGCGGGAGTTCGTGCGGATCAACCCGGGATGGGTGCTCGATGCCACCGAACTCGGCGACCTGCTGCCGCTGGCCAAGGTCCCTTATGTGGTTGGTTCCGAGGCGCGCAGCGAGACGGGCGAACCGCACGCGGCGGAAAAACCAAATCCGGCTTGCGTGCAGAGCTTCACCTATCCGTTCGTGATCGAATCCCGGCCCGGCGAGAACCACGCGCGGCCGAAGTTGCCGGAACACGACACGATAGTGAAGCGGCAGAACTTCAGCCTGCGGATGAACTATCCGTCCGAGTACGGGTGGCGAGGCGAAGTGCTCTATAGCATGTACGGGGACGATGCGCCGGTGCCGAACAACATGTCGCCGAGGCCGTTCTTCTCCTGGCGGCGGATCAAGAGCCCGAACGTCGCGTTGATGAACTGGCCGCGGCAGGATTATCACGAAGAGTCGATTCTCGACCGCACGCCCGCTGACCAAGCGCGAATCCTGCAGCAGGCCAAGCGGACTTCGTACGCGTTTCTCGCCTGGTTGCAGCATGATCTGGGCCACCCGGAGTTGAAGTTCCTGCCGGAGCAGATGGGAACGGCGGATGGTTTATCGATGTACCCCTACATCCGCGAAAGCCGCCGGATGGTGGCGCGAGAGACGGTGCGGGAGCAGGACATCGTCGCCGAGTTTCAACCCGGCTTGCGGGCCCGGCACTTCCCTGCCTCGGCGGGCACAGGTTTCTACATGGTGGACATTCATCCGTGCGGCGCTAACGAAAAGGGGCGCATGATGATGCCGCGACCGTTTCAGATTCCGGTGGGCTCGTTGCTGCCCAAGGATCCGATTGAGAATTTTCTCCCGGCGGGAAAGAACATCGGCGTCACCCACCTGACGAATGGCGCTTACCGCTTGCATCCGATCGAGTGGAACGTGGGAGAGGCGGCGGCGACGCTGGCGACGTTGGCACCGGGGCAGAGCCTGGACCGCGAGTTGACGCGCGCGGGGATTCCCTTGTTCTGGTTTGACGATCTGGCGCCGTCGCATCCGCAGTTCGCGGCGATTCAGTTAGCGGCCCAACGGGGGCTCTATCCGGTGAGTCCGCAGGATCTGCATGCTTCGCCAGACGCACCGGTATCGCGGGGCGAAGCGGCGCAGATTCTGGCGGCGCTTTTCGCAATTCCCGCGGAACGGCCGGCCGCCATCACCATGGCCGTCGAGCAGGGATGGATGGCGGTCGACCATCGGAACTGGTTCCATGCCGATCTGCCAATGCTCTGGACCGATTGGCGTCTAAAACAGTTTCCCCGGCTCTTCCCCGCCCTGCCCGCGAAGACTGGCCCAGTAACCCGTGGGGAACTAGCGCAGTACCTGGCAAATGCAATACAGTAACGCAAATGGCTTCGCCTGTAATGTCTAAACCCATACTCAAAGATCCCTACGCTTATCACGATGAGGATGTGGCCGAGCCGCCGCGGACGTTCTGGCAGATTCTCAAACGAATCGGCCCCGGCATGATTTTGGCAGCTTCCATTGTCGGCTCCGGAGAGCTGATCGCCACGACGTCGCTGGGCGCTGAAGTCGGCTACGTAGCGCTCTGGATCATCATCATCAGTTGTGTGCTGAAGCCGGCGATTCAATCCGAGATGGGCCGGTTCACCATTGCCACGGGAAAGACCGGGCTGGGTTCGTTTAACCTGGTGCCCGGGCCGCGGCTCGGGGTGAGCTGGGTGGTTTGGATGTGGGCGTTCATGGTGTTGGTGACGATGTTCCAGATTGGCGCCATGTTCGCGGGGGTTGCCCAGGTTTTGAACACGCTGGTGCCGGGAGTCACGATCTCGATGTGGGTGATTGGCCTGTTGGGCTTGTCGCTGTGGCTGCTGTTGGGGGGCGGCTACGAGCGCGTGGAGCACTTGGCCACCTTTAAAGTTGGGCTGTTCACGATGATTACGCTGCTTTGCGCGATGGTTCTGGTCAGCAAGCCGGACTACTTCACTGTGGCTTCGCTCATGGAAGGCCTGAGTTTCAAGCTGCCGGGCGAGGGTTTGGCGACGGCGGTGGCCGTCTTTGGCATCACGGGCGTGGGAGCGGCGGAGCTGTTTATGTACCCGTACTGGTGCGTCGAGAAAGGCTACGCACGATACACTGGCGTCCGCGACGATTCCCCGGTGTGGAAGAGCCGGGCGTTGGGTTGGGTGAAGGTGATGAACACGGACATTGTGGCTTCGATGATCGTCTATACAGTAGCCACTCTCGCGTTCTACCTTCTCGGCGCGGGGGTGTTGCACAGTCAAGGCCTGGTCCCGGCTGGCAACGAGATGATTGCGGTGCTTTCAAAGATGTACACGGAGACGCTGGGCTCCTGGGCCCTTTGGGTGTTCTACGTGGGCGCTTGCGCCACGCTGTACGGGACGATCTTCGCGGCCACGGCGGCCAACAGCAGAGTGTACTCGGATATGGCGTGCCTGCTCGGCGCCTTCGACCGGGGCGACTACGCGGCGCGGGTAAAGTGGCGCAATCGCTTTGTGTGCATCTTGCTGCTGATTCCGGTGGGGCTGTATTTTCTCAAGGTAGACCCGAGCCGGATGGTCAAGATCGGCGGGGTGGCGCAGGCGTTGATGCTGCCGGTGATCGCTATCTCCGTGCTTTACCTTCGTTACAAACATATGCCGCCCGAGGTGAAGACCGGCATGCCGTTCACGATCACTCTGTGGACAGCGTGCGCCTTCACAATCTTTATGATGGGGTACTATACAATTCGGCTGGTTTGGGGGTAATATACTGCTAGGCAAGCGAGGGGTAGAACTCCTCTCTTCGTAAATTGGTCGGCCGCAACCGTCCCCGAAACGGCCCGGTTCCTGACCCTACCGGTGAGTATCTTCCTCCGAGTACTCACCGGTTTTTCCTTTTCAGGCCGGTCGCGTGAGGGCGAAGAGCCACCGGCCAGGAATCCACGGCGCCAACAGGGACCCCACACCGGCCCCGACTGCCGCGCGGAACACGCTGGACACAAACAAGGGGCGGTTCAACCGACGTGAAACGGCTTGCCGGTAGTCCTGCGGAGACTGGCCCTGAGCAGCCGCAATGCCGGCCATTCGACCGGTCTCGAGAGCGTTCAGCATTCCAGCTCCGGTGAAGGGATCAATGAAGGAAAACGCGTCGGGCCGTAGACCAGGGGCCCGGTTGTCAGCCAGTCCCAGGTCCGAGCGAGGGGCCGAGTGCGGTCGCGCAAGGCGGGAGTGAGTTCCAAAAGCCGGTCGTAGGAGAAGTCAAGCCGGCGGAGGAGCGACTCGGGCGCGAGACCGCATACGTTGGTGATGCCGTCCTCGACCGGGTTTACGCCGACGTAGAACCGTTCGCCGAAGTACAGCTCCACCGCATCGCCGGGCGGGCCAGAAAAGTGCGCCTTAAAGCCGAAGATCCGATCGCCCGGAACGGCTCCGGACTGCCGGCCCGTGGCCAAAACACATCCCGCGGACGGTGCCTGCCGCTCCGGAACAAACTCGGCTCCGCCGGCCAAGGCGGCGGCGCGGAGCAGGTGGTCCAGCCGGAGCCGGCTTAGCCCGATGGCTGGTTCCGGTAACCGATCCGCGCAAACCCGGCGGCCAAAGTGAACGCGCATGGAGTACATGAGCGCCGGGCGAAGGGCGGCCGCCTGGGTCCAGACGCCGAGCTGATCGAGCGAAGCGTGGACTTCGGGACTGAGGAACTCGCCGCAGACCCGGTGCCGCGCAGAGCGCGCGGGGTCGTGAATGGCGACTCCGCGCTCGTGCATTAAAGCGGACAGCGCGGCCGCACAGCCAGCCAATCCACCGCCGACCACTTTGATGCTATTCGCTTCCGCCATCCGCCAGTTTGATGCCGGGTTTCGTGTCTCGACTCAGCAACTGCCGCAGGCCTTGCTCGGCCCGATCGAGGCCCGGAAACTCCTCGAGGGCGATGCGGTAGGCCTTCTCGGCCTCCTTCCGCTTACCGACCTTGGCGGCTGCATCCGCCCAAGCGGCCGCGACCGGCCGGGGATAGTAGGGCGGCTCGTTATAGCGGAGGGAACGTTCGGCCAGGGAGACCTCCGAGAGGATTTTGAGGCCGCGGGAGACTTTGCCGGAGGCGAGCGTGATCTGCCCGTGCAACTCCTGCTCGGCCACGCCCAGCTCTCGCGGGTATTTGGCTTTGTTCCGCGCCTCGAAATCAAGCAGCGCCGCGCGCATGCCGCTGGCTTCGGCGCGAGCCTTCTCGACATCGCCCTTGGCGACATAGGCCAGGCCGCGGGCCCAATGCGTCCAGGCCTGTTCGCGAGGCTTGGCGATGACGGGCAACGTGGCCGGATCGAGGAGTTCGTCCCAGCGTTCGCCCCAAACCAGGGTCCGCATGAGCGCGAACCAGCCTTGCCGGTAGGCCGTGCGAGAGTTGTCGATCTGTTTGGCTTCAGCCTCGGATTCGGCGAACGTGAGGAGTTCGCGAGCGGAGACCAGCGCGTCGTCGTACCGGCCCGCGGCGGCCTGCACGACAGCGAGATAGTGAATATTGTGGCCGTGATGGAGATTGCCATAGCCGGGATCGGCCTTCATGTAGGCACGTTCCAGACTGCCAGCGGCGACAAAGCTGGCGCCTGCCTCCTTCAGCTTGCCGGTTTGCGAGTAGATGTGGCCCGGCATATGCAGCGCGTGGGGAATCTCCGGAACCAGAGAGGCGTACTGTTCGCAGCTCGCCCAGGCATCCTTGGCAAACGAAGAACCTTCCCAGCCATGGATGACATAATGATGGACCCCGGGGTGGTTGGGAGCCTTCACGGTGAGTTCCTTGAGAATTCGTACCGCTTCCATGGAGCCGGGCCGTGGTTGGCGGTTGGGCGTCAGGAATCCGTCCATCAGGTGCAGGGCGAGATAGGTGGGAGCCTCAATCTCGTCCGGATACTTGGCGATCACGGCGCGGAGACCGGCAATGTAGGCGGCATCGGCGGTGGCGTCATCGAGAGGGTGTTGCCGGCGAGCCACGATGGCATCGATATAGGCGCGCTCCCGATCGGAACCGTTCTTTGCGAGGGACGACGCTTTCTGGGCGGCGTCAACCGCCCGTTTCAACGGAGGGGTCATGCCTTTGGCAGCAGCGTTCTTATCGCGGATCAATTGAAAATGGGGGCGATAGTCACCCGCGGCTACCATGGCGACGCCCCACCAAGGCATGGGGGCTTCGGGGTCCAATGCGGCTGCCTGCAAGAAACTGCGTTCGGCTTCCCGAGCCCAGAAGGAGTGCATTTGAGCGACGCCCTGATCGAAGAACTTCTGGGCCTCCTGGCTACGGGTGGTGATCGGAAACGGCGACGACCCTTGGCCCGTCAGCAGTTTCGCGGGTAGAGACGGCGCGCCATTCGATGGAACGACACAGTGGCTCGTCTCAGTGGGGCTAGGCGCGGCGGGGCTAGGCGCAGCGGACTGACCGTAGAGATTCAGACCCAGAACGAAAGCAAACAGAAAAGGGGCGCGCATACCCTATATAGTACGCCGCCCCTTTGCCGAAAGAAATAGAAAGTAGTTCGTTAGTTCTGCTGCTGCGCCAAGTAAGTTTCGCGGAGGCTGAACTCGAAGTGTTGAACCACGTCGATCAGGCCCGACACATCCGCCGGCTGTAGTCCACAAGCATGAAACAGGAGGTTCAACTCTGCCCGCCACACCGACTTGCGAAACTGCCACTCTAGGCGCAGAAGGGTTTCGACATGCTCAGATTGGTCCTCAGTGGCGTTCAGGATGGCCTGCTTGGCGCCGAGACTGAGCCGGTTAAAGTCGGCTTGCAAGTCCTGCAGATACATACGGAACAATTGGCGCCGCTCAGCCCGAAACTGCCGGATCGTCTGCTTTGATCCCAGATTCTGTCGCTGCAAAAAGGCTTCGTCTGTTCCGTTCAACAAACGACGCATAGGAAGGTAGCGGAAAGCGGAAAAATTCTCAAACCACTCGGAATCAAAACCCGCATGCGCCAAAGTAGTCTGCTCCGACCGAGTATACAGCCGATAGAGCAATGCTAGGAAAACGATACTACCGACAACACCAATTAGAACCGGGAACAATGTCATAACCGAATCCACCTCAAGCCTCGGTGGGCGATCGGCGGAACGAACGAAGTCGTCCTCACCGCACTCCGCCCAGAGTTGGAGCACTCCCGTTCAGGCACTTTCTAGCAAGTGTAAAGCCAAGTGCCAGGGAAAGCAACTAGCGTTTTCCCCAATATCTCAAGAATATTTTGAACTACTTGACCACCCTTAGAAGAGCCCGGTTTAGCGCCTCTAATTGGGTAAAGAACCAGCCACTTTCTGCCGGTCCGGTTGGCCCTGGGGGTCTGGCGGTTTCCCCGGCGGGCTTCAACAGAACAGCCCAAGTAACCAGACAAAGTGTGCCCATCGCCATGATGCCGTGATTCACCGGGTCGGTGACCTCTTTCCCTGTCAGGTTGCGGTAGAGATGAGCTACCGTCATGAGCAAAAAGAAGAAAAAAGCCAACATAGTGTGGAGAAACGTGTTCCGGGAAGTGGGTACGGGAAACCAGTTCAGGACGACGGTGAGCAACAACAGGAATAGGGTTAAGCCTCCGGTCACGACCCGGTGAGCCGCTGTTAAGTAGAGGATCGGAACCGCGCCGGCGTGATTGCTCCCATCTAAATCAGGCTGTACGGTGGAGATGGATAACACAATGGAACCGATGAGGCCATACACCAGAACCTGTTGACCAACTCGAGCGATTCCGCGAAATCGGGCCAGCGATTTTGCATGAATTTCACGGACCATCACCACGTAGAAGACCCAGAGTAGTGGTTGGAGGACAAGATAGACCCTGGCTTGCATCCTGGGCTTAACGAGGACCCCAGAGGCAGCTAGAACCACGCCAAAGACACACTCCGCGAGCAGGTAGGCCACGAACCCTTTGTACGCGCCCGCCATGCCGCGTCTCCAGAGCAGAAACGCGAGGGTTCCGGCACCAAGACTGGTTCCCAAGCTAAGCCATAAATCAAGTGCAAAATAAGCAGGCATGCGGAGCCGGGAAATGGACCTTAAGGGAGTGTACCATTACTACCACCGCGGAACGGAAGGGAATCGGAAGCGACCGCGATCACGATCCGCAATGCCTGCTGAACGGTCCGGGGGAGCATGGGGCGTCCAACCCGGGCCAAACCCATTTTGGAGAACTACGCTGCAAGGCCCTCACGGCGGATGGCAGCCCGGATCTCATGGACACCTGCTGGCTGGACATTAGCGGCGGCGACCGCCACAACGTCCGAGGCGAGCTCGGGTTCGCAGGGGTAGCACTTCGGGATCGGCAGGATGTTCACTTCAGCGGCGGCCGAGACGAGTTCCGGTTCACAGGGATAGCACTTCGGGATCGGCAGGATGTTCACCTCAGCGGCGGCC
>LNFE01000141.1 GCA_001464575.1 Acidobacteria bacterium Ga0077553
GTTCACTTCAGCGGCGGCCGAGACGAGCTCCGGTTCACAGGGATAGCACTTCGGGATCGGCAGGATGTTCACTTCAGCGGCGGCCGAAACGAGCTCCGGTTCGCAGGGGTAGCACTTCGGGATCGGAAGGATGTTCACCTCAGCGGCGGCCGAAACGAGCTCCGGTTCACAGGGATAGCACTTCGGGATCGGCAGGATCTCCTGCGCGTTCAAAGCGACGGCGCCAACGAAGGCGAGCATGGCAGACAGAATGAAGTGTTTCATGGGAGAGATGATTCCTTTCTTGTTTGAGATTTTGGGTTTAGAGTCGTATACAAGCCACATCAATGCGCGGTGACGAGGCTTGTGTTCGTCTGGAGCAGGTTGGGAGAATCCCCTATGCCGGCACCCAGAGAGAGAACTAGAGGTACTAGTAGTTTCCCGCAGCTGCTTCCACCATCAGTAGTAGGTGATTCCGCTACGGCTACAATCCCTTGCAGTTGTTTGTGATAGGTCGAGTTTAGACCGGATAGGACTCCTAGGAAGAAAGCCCTAGACTCTTTCGGAATGTAGAACAAGGCTTACTCCGAATTTGCGCCAACAGAACCTGGCGCCGGTTCCGCAATGTTCGTAAATTTGAATTCCGGCGATTGGTGCTAAACGGTAAGAAATAGGGTAGACTGAAACCGAGGTTTGCGAACCTATGCGTGTCGCCCGGCCAAAAAGTCTGCTTGAACGGGATGCCCGGGAGGACCTCTGGGTCCATACGCTCTCGCAAATCCCCACCCAGTTCGGAAAACTGCAGTATTTGTCCTCGCTGCGAGATCCGAATACCGGAACCTATGAGCACCACGGACTCGCTCTGTTGTTCGGCGAGAAAGAGGCGGCCAAGGCCATGCGCCAAAACCATAAGCGGGCCTTCGCGGAGTGGTTGAACATGGATCTGGCCCGGCAGGAGGCGGACTTGGCCGAGTACCTGGCCGCCGTCGGCGGTGAGATGACCGCTATTCTGTCCTCTTGGGACCTGTTAGAACCGTGGAAACATTATGTCCCAGCCGGCGTGATGGCCTCGGAAAAGGCACTTTATTCAGCGGACATCAAGACTCTCGTTAGCCTGCTGAAGAACCGTTACGGCGTCTCCGACCCTGGTCGAGGCGCATCGCCACTCCGGTAACCTGCCCGACTACGTCAATCTCATCGGGGAACAGAAAGACCTGGGGATTGCACATCGAAGCGGGATGGGG
>LNFE01000142.1 GCA_001464575.1 Acidobacteria bacterium Ga0077553
CAGTCACCCCCACCCCCGCCGACTACACCACCTGGACCGTCTCCGGCCAGCCCGCCTGGCTTACCCTCGTCACCACCGGCAACACCATCACCTGGACCGCCGCCCCGAATCCCTCGGTCAACCCAAGATCCGCCACCTTCACCATCGCCGACAAGTCCTTCTCACTAACCCAAACCGGAGCCACCGGCACCGTCACCCTCAGCCCCACCGCCGCCACCGCCCCCGCCGCCGGAGCCAGCGGCACCATCAGCGTCACCCCCACCCCCGCCGACTACACCACCTGGACCGTCTCCGGCCAGCCCGCCTGGCTCACCCTCGTCACCACCGGCAACACCATCACCTGGACCGCCACCCCGAATCCCTCGGTCACCCCACGATCCGCCACCCTCACCATCGCTGACAAGAGCTTCTCGCTAACCCAAGCCGGAGCCCCCCCCACGGCGCAACCCAGCGCCACCGGATCCGGCCCCATCGCTGGCTCCGGCGCCAGCCAAACCCTCACCTTCCAGTTCTCCCATCCGCAAGGGTTTGCCCAACTCGGCGTCCTCAACGTGCTCATCAACACCGCCCTCAATGGCGGCAACGCCTGTTACATCGCCTACTCCCAACCCGCCGGCGTCCTCTTCCTCGTCAATGACGCCGGACCCGACGCCGGCCTTTCCGCACCGCTCACCCTCGGCTCCACCGCCAGCGTGCAAAACAGCCAATGCACCATCCACGGTACCGGCTCCGCCGCCGTCGGCTCCGGCAACAACCTGACGCTTACCCTCCGCCTCACCTTCTCCGCCACCTTCACCGGCAGCAAGGTCATCTACACGGCGGCCCGCGATACCAACACCGGCAACTCCGGCTGGAAAACACTGGGCGCCTCGCAGATCCCCGAGGCCGCGCCCGCGCTCCCCCGCACCGATCCGCTGACGCCCGCCACCATCGCCACCCCCAGCCAGACCATCAGCGCCACCTACCGTTCCGCCTCGGGCGTCACCACGGCATGGCTGCTCGTGAATACGGCCCTGAACGCCGGGCAAGCCTGCTACGTCGCCTACTTCGCCCCCGGCAATCTCCTGCTCCTCTACCCCGACGATGGCAACGGCGCCAATGTCACCTCCATGCCCCTCAGCGGGAACAACACGCTCGAAAACTCCCAATGCCGCATCAACGCCCAAGGCTCCTCCGCCTCCACCGTGGCCGGGGTGCTGACGCTCAACCTCAACATCACCATGAAGCCCGCTCACGCCGGCCCCAACGGCATCTGGACCGCCATGCAATCCAGCGCGACCGAAACCATCCCTAGCCAAGTCAGCCCCTGGCGCATCTCCGGGAACTGGTTCCTCCCCTAAACCATCCCCCACTAAGCTATAGTCGCAGGGGAGAAGAAAGTGTCCCTCAAAGAGTCTGTCCTCCACTCCTTGGCCGCCTTGGCCGACCCCGCCCGTCGCGACGAGTATTTTGATCTCTACGCCCCCAACATCGTCCTCCACGGTTACGACGGCGTCGGACCCGGTCTCGACAGCGTCAAGGCGTTCTATCAAGCGATGTTCGTCGCCTTCCCCGACCTCCTCGTCACCGCGCACGATTTCGTCGAACAGGGAGATCAGATTGCCGTCCGCTTCGAGCTGACCGGCACCCACCAGGGCCCCTATCTCGGCATCCCGGCCACCGGCCGCCCCATCCAACTCGCCGGCATCACCATCCTGCGCTTCGCCGAGGGCCAATGTGTCGAACGCTGGAGCATGCTGAACGGCCTCACCCTCCTCACCCAACTCGGGGCCTTCCCGCCGCCAACCCCATCAGCACCAACGCCTCCCTCCCCACTCACTGGTCCAAAACCCAGAACATTGAATGGTCCACCGCCATCCCCGGCCGCGGCTGGTCCTCGCCCATCGTCACCGCTGGCAAAATTTATCTCACTTCCGTCACCACCGACGGCCCGTCCAAACAGCCCCAAGTCGGCACCGAGTACAGCAACGAATACGCCGCCGAACTCGCCAAACAAGGCCTGAAGTTCCCGGAAATCCTGGCCAAGATCAACGAACGCGACTTCGAGTTACCCAACGAAGTCACCCTCCATTACTTCCTCCACTGCCTCGATCTCAAGTCCGGCGCCCAACTCTGGAAAAAAGAGTTCTATTCCGGCCGTCCCCCCGGTGGCCGCCATCGCAAAAACAGCTTCACGTCGGAAACCCCGGTCACCGACGGCAAATCCGTCTACGTCTACGTCGCCAACCTGGGCGTCTACGCCTTCAGCCTCAAAGGTAAGCCCCAATGGTCCACCCCCCTCGAACCCAACCCCATCTACCTTGAGTTCGGCACCGGCGGCTCCCCCGCCCTCCACGGCAACCAACTCCTCATCCTCAGCGACAACCAGAAGCAGCAGTATCTCGCCTCGTTCGATAAGCGCACCGGCAAGCAACTCTGGCGCACCCTCCGCGACCTCGGCGAAAAGCCGCCCGCTAACGACTCCGGCAACGCTCCCCCCGTCGCCCGCTCCGCCTGGACCACCCCCTTCGTCTGGACCACCCCCCTCCGCACCGAAATCGTCACCATCGGCCCCAACCAAGCCATCAGCTACGACCTCGAAGGCAAGGAACTCTGGCGCCTCGCCGGCATGTCGGCCGCTCCCGTCCCCAGCCCTTTTGCAGTCAACGGCGTGCTCTTCCTCAACGGCGGACGCGGCAAACCCCTCTTCGCGGTCAAGCCCGGCGCCACCGGCGACATCACCCTTGCCCCCGGTGAGCGCTCCAATAAGTTTGTCGCCTGGTCCGACCAGCGCGGCGGCACCTACCTGCCCACCCCGGTCGTCCTCGACGGCGGCGTCTACTCCCTCAACGAAACCGGAATCTTAACCCGCTTTGAAGCCGCCACCGGCAAAGTGAGTTACAAAACCAGACTCGACCCCTCCGGCGCCGCCGGCTATTTCACCACCTCCCCCTGGGCCTACAACGGCAATATCTTCTGCCTCAGCGAAGAGGGCCAAACTTACGTCGTCACCGCCGGCGAGAAATTCGCCCTCCACCACATCAACTCCCTCGACGAAATGGCCATGGCCACGCCCGCCCTCATCGGCGACCGCCTTCTCCTCCGCACGGACGCCCGGCTCTATTCCATCCGCCAGCCCAAAGCCCGCTAACCCAACCCCGGCGAGACCTGAAACACGTTCCCCTCCGGATCCACGCAATCAAA
>LNFE01000143.1 GCA_001464575.1 Acidobacteria bacterium Ga0077553
CGGACGGAAATTTCCGCTAACGTACGGAAGGTTCGCGCCGTCTAGAGAACTAGCGGGTCCGCACTCCGCTCACCTGATATACTTTTCGTTAGATCTCCGGAGGTCCCGCGGTATGGCGTTTAGCCGATCATCAGTCCTTATTCCTTCAACTGTGCTGGTGTGTTCGCTGGTTGGGGGCATTCTCGGCCCCGGGGTGACGGGTGTTTCCGCCGCCGGCTCAGAAGATGAAGTCCAGCAGAGCATCAAGACCTTCGCCAAGGTTTATGCCCTGGTCGAAGAGAACTTCGCCGACAAGGTGACGTCCGACAAGGCCATCTATAAGGGCGCGATTGGGGGCATGCTGCGCACGCTCGATCCGCACTCCAGCTTCTTCGATCCCAAAGACTTTCAGTCGCTGCGCGAAGATCAGCGCGGCCACTACTATGGTGTCGGCATGACCGTTAGCGAGCGCAACCGCCGCACGGTCGTCATTGCGCCGTTCCCGGGCTCGCCTGCCTACAAGGCCGGCATCCGTCCTGGTGACACGATTCTCGAAGTCAACGACAAGCGGACCGACAATCTCACCACGACCGAGGTTGCCGACATTTTGAAAGGACCGCGCGGCACCCAGGTGCAGGTGAAGGTCACCCGCGAGGGCGTGGATAATCCGATCGTCTTCAACATTATCCGGGATGAGATTCCGCGCAAGAGTGTGCAGGACGCGTTCTTCATCAAGCCGGGCATCCTGTACATCGATATCGAATCGTTCAACGAAAATACGAGCCGCGAAGTGGAAGAGAACTTCCGCCGGGTAGGTGAGCAGAACGTGAAGGGCCTGATTCTCGACCTCCGCGAAAATCCCGGCGGCTTGTTGAACGAAGGCGTTTCGGTGGCTGGCCGCTTCCTGGCGCCTGGCCAGACCGTGGTTTCGCACCGTGGCCGTGCTTTCGCCGAGCGTCCCTACGTGGCGCGGAACGGCAGCACGAAGCGCGATTATCCGATTGTAGTTCTCGTCAACCGGTACTCGGCCTCCGCGGCGGAAATCGTCGCCGGCGCTTTGCAGGACCACGACCGTGGTTGGATTCTGGGTGACAACACCTTTGGCAAGGGCTTGGTGCAGACCGTTTACCCGATGGGCGACAACACCGGTTTGGCGCTGACGACGCAGAAGTATTACACGCCGAGCAACCGCCTCATTCAGCGCGACTACCAGCACACTTCGTTCCTGGACTACTATTACCGCAAAGATACGGCGACGGCGAACATGAACGACGTCAAGATGACCGATAGCGGCCGGACGGTTTACGGCGGCGGCGGCATCAAGCCGGACGAGCAGTTCACCCCGGGTAAGTACAACAAGTTCCAGACCGAACTGCTGCGAAAGTTCGTTTTCTTCAGCTACACGGCCAAGTACTTCGGCTCTCGCGAAGCGAAGCTGCCGCAGGGCTGGGCTCCGGATGCGACCGTGATAAACGAGTTCCGCCAGTTCTCGACCAAGGCCGGCGCTTCCTTCACCGACGCCGAGTGGAACGAAAATCTCGAATGGTCGAAGCAGTCTCTGCAGCGCGAGATGTATCTGACGGCGTTCGGCGCGGAAGAGGCCCGGAAGCTCGCAGTCGAAACCGATCCGATGGTGCTGAAGGGTGTCGACGCCCTGCCGAAGGCGAAGTCCCTGCTTGAAAACGCCAAGAAACTGATTGTCCAGCGGACCGCTCCGCAAGAATAGACCCCTGACTTTGTGAACGACCCCGCTCTCGAACCGCAGATTTACATTTTAGACACCGGTGGGCAATACACCCACCTGATTGCTCGAAAGGTTCGGGAGTTGGGCGTTTACGCCGAAGTCGTGGCCAGCGAGACGGAGACTTCCCGGTTTTCGAAGGCCAAGGGCCTGATCATCTCGGGGGGGCCGTCGAGCGTCTACGAGGACGGCAGCCCGACGATTGATGGCGCGCTGCTGCGCGCGGGCATTCCAGTGCTCGGCATCTGTTATGGCCAGCAGTTGATGGCGTATCGTCTGGATGGCGCGGTGACCAAGGGCGTGAAGGGCGAGTACGGCCTGGCGCACTTGGACATCGCCGGGGCGAGTCCGTTGTTCCGCGGCGTAGCAAATCATCAGCAGGTTTGGATGAGCCACCGCGATACGGTCACTGCTCCGCCGACGGGATACAGTGTGCTCGCCTCGACAGACACCTGCGCCGTCGCCGCGATCGGCAACGAAGCCACGCGGCAGTATGGCGTTCAGTTTCATCCGGAAGTGGTGCACACGACCGAAGGCCTGAAGATTCTTCGCAATTTCGTCTTTGCGATTTGTGGTTGCACGGAAGATTGGCAACCGGCGAGCCGGATTCCGGTGGTCGAGCAGCAGATCCGCGACGTGGCCGGCGACCGCAATATCTTCTTTTTCGTTAGCGGGGGCGTCGATTCGACGGTCGCGTATACGCTTTGCCTGCGCGCCCTCGGCGAGGCCAGGGTCCACGGTGCCTATGTCGATACCGGCCTGATGCGGGAAGGCGAAACGGAGTTCGTGCGGGGCATCTTTGATTCGCTCGGCGCACGTCACTTCCGCATTGAACTCGCCCAGGAGGAGTTCCTGGGGGCGCTTGATGGCGTCACCGAACCCGAGCGCAAGCGCAAGATCATTGGCGAGAAGTTCGTCGAGATCCAGGAGACGGTTCTTGAAAGCGGCCCGTATCTGGATGGCCAATGGATTCTGGGACAGGGCACGATCTATCCGGACACGATTGAAAGCGGCGGAACGGCCAAGGCCGATCTGATCAAGACGCACCACAACCGGGTGGCCGGCATTCAGAAGTTGATCGATGCGAAGCGGATTGTGGAGCCGCTGGCGTCTTTCTATAAGGACGAGGTCCGCGAGATTGGCCGCGAGCTGGGCCTTCCGGCGGCGTTTCTCGATCGCCACCCTTTCCCTGGGCCGGGACTTGGCATTCGCTGCCTGGGCGCGGAGCGGGACGAACCCATCGAAGTGATTGACGGCGGTTGGATTGCCCCGGTCCATTCGGTTGGTGTGCAGGGCGACTCTCGCAGCTACCGGCCCGTGCTGATCGTGGATCATCTCGACCACGCCCATGCGACGGAAGCCATCAACGCGAACCAGCGGGTGAACCGCGTAATCGGCATTGTCGGCCGCAATCTGCCGATGGACCGGTTGAGCGTGATCGCCAGCGGGATCAGTCCGGACCGGATGGATCGTTTGCGCCATGCCGATGCGGTGGTTCGGCGGCTGTCGTTGGAGGCTGATTTCGAGTCTCAGGTTTGGCAGTTTCCTGTGGTCCTGATTCCGGTGGGTGGAGACGGGCTGCCGGATTCGGTGGTCCTGCGGCCCATTCATTCCGTGGACGGGATGACGGCGCAGAGCGTGGTGATGCCGAAGCCGCTGTTGCACCGGATGCGCGACGCGCTGCTCGCCATTCCCGGCGTGGCGGCAGTATTCTACGATTTAACGCATAAACCACCCGGCACGATCGAGTGGGAGTGAGTCTCGCGATATAATTGCGAGAGTATCTTTAGTCAGGAGTTCCCTTTTCCATGTTCGACCTTTTCCGTCGCCGCGACAAGAACGTCCGCATTCTGTTGACCATCTTGTTGGGCTTTGTTGCTCTTTCGATGGTTGCCTATCTGATTCCGGGAGGACCGGGCGCCCCAGGGATGGCTGGGAACGACACGATCATTGCCGAAATTGGCGACGAGCAGGTCTCTTTACAGGAAGTACAGCGGACGCTCCAGGGCGCCATGCGCGGGAAGCAGTTCCCGCCCGAGATGTTGCAGAATTACGTGCCTACGCTGGTCGACCAGATGATCGCAGAGCGCGCGGTGGCCTACCAAGCCTCTAAAATGGGCTTCCATATCAGCGAAGACGAACTTGGCAACGCGCTTCGCTCCATGTTGGGCAATATTTTGCAGGGCGGGTTTGACAAAGAGCGCTACGCCGCTTTCCTGGCTCAGCAAAACATGACTGTGCCTGAGTTTGAAGGAAATGTGCGCAAGGCGATGCTGAAGACCAAGCTGCTCAACATCGTGCTTGAAGGCGTGGTCGTCACCCCCGACGAGATTGAAGCCGAGTACCGCCGTCGGAACGAGAAGGTGAAACTCGACTACATCTCTTTCAGCACCGAAAGCTTGAAGAAGCAGGTGACGGTGTCGCAGGATGATCTCGAGAAGTTCTTCAACACGAACAAGGCCGCTTTCCGGATGCCCGAGAAGCGCAGCTTCGAAGTGCTGGTCGCGAACGAAGAGAAAATCGGGGCGTCCATCAACCTGACAGACGATGAACTCCGCAAGCTGTATGCGAGCAGTCTCGACCGCTATCGCACCGGCGAGCGCGTGATGGCCCGCCACATTCTGCTGATGACGCAGAATAAGTCGGCCGATGACACCAAGAAGCTCGAAGCCAAGGCCGCCGATCTGCTGAAGCAGGTGAAGGGCGGGGCGGACTTCGCCGAAATCGCCAAGAAGAACTCGGACGACCCCGGCTCGGCGCCCAAGGGCGGCGACCTCGGTTGGGTTACCAAGGGACAGATGGTCCCGAACTTTGAAGCCACCGCCTTCTCGCTCAAGAAGGGCGAGATCAGCAACGTGATCAAGACCGAGTATGGTTTCCACATCGTCCAAGTCACTGACCGGGAGGACGCCCGGGTGAAGCCGTTCGACGAAGTAAAGGCGGAGCTGGCGACCGAGAGCAAGAAGCAGATGGTTTTCGACCGGATGCAGAGCTCGATCGAACAAGCCCGCGCGGCCCTCGTCAAGAGCCCGAGCTCCGCGGCCCAACTGGCGCAACAGTTCAACCTGAACCACTACGTCGTCCAGAACGCGGGTAGCGGCGACCCGATCCAGGAGATCGGCATCAGCGCCGAGTTCGCCGGCAGCATGTTCGGCCTGCAGAAGGGCGGCGTTACCGGGGCGGTCACCGCGCCGGGCAACAAGATTGCGGTTGGTGTTCTGACCGGCATCACCCCGTCGCGGACCGCCGAGTTAGCCGAGGTGGTCGAACAAGTGCGGACGCAGGTCACCGAAGTCAAGGCTCGTGAAATGCTGACGGCGAAGAGTGCGGAAGTGGCGCGGTCAATGGCCGAAGCCGGAGTGGATCTCGCCAAGCTCGCCAAGTCGCTCGGCGGCGAGTTGAAGACCACGGCTGAGTTTGGCCGGGATGGCGCCGCGGAAGGCATCGGGGATGCCGCTTATTTTGCTGACGCCTTCGTCAAGCCGGTGGGAACCATCATTGGACCGGTGACCATGCCGGAGCAGGTGGTCATCGCCCGGGTTGCCGCCAAGGTGGAAGCGGATATGGCGAAGCTGGCCACCGAGCGCGAAGGGATGGTCAGTGCGCTGAAGGGCCGGAAGTCCCAGGAGCGCAAAGACCTCTTTGAAGACGGCCTGGTGCATCGCTTAGTGGAGCAGGGGAAGATCAAGATCAACACTGACGCTATCAAGAAGCTGCAGAACAGCTACCGCAGCTAACCTCGCATGCTGCACACGGTACTGGACTTTCTTAAGACCCTCACCAATCCTGACGGTCTGATGCAGTTGCTCACCAGTGTGTTCTCTGGCTGGCAGGGATATGCGCTGCTGTTCGCCATCGTGTTCTCGGAGACGGGTCTTCTGGCAGGGTTCTTCCTGCCGGGAGACTCGCTTCTGTTTACCGTTGGGGTGGTGGCGGGAGCTGGTGGTCTGAACATCTGGGCCATCATCGGCGTACTGATTGTCGCGGCGGTGGTGGGTGACGGGGTTGGATACCTACTCGGCCGGAAGGCCGGCGTGAGCGTCTTTAACCGTCCGGATTCCCGATTGTTCAAGCACGAGCACTTGGTCCGCACGCAGGAATTTTATGACCGGCACGGCGGCAAGACGATTATCTACGCCCGTTTTGTGCCGATCATTCGCACCTTCGCCCCCTTCGTGGCGGGCGTGGCGAAGATGGACTATCCCCGGTTCCTTTCGTTCAACATCTTCGGCGGCATCGGCTGGGTCGTTTCGATGACCATGGCTGGATACTTCCTCGGCGACAACGAAATTGTCCGGAAGCATTTTGAGAAGGTAATTATCGGCATCGTCTTCATCTCGGTTCTGCCGATTGTGTTCGAATACTTCAGAAGTCGCGGGCGCAGCGGAAACTGATATTGGTGGTGGCGCTGTCCGGGGTGTTTTTCGTGCGCGCGGCGGGCCGGTAGCGATTGCAGTAGCTCTTGTGGCACAGGTAGCTGCCGCCCTTCATGACCCGCTCCCGGCCCTCGGGTGGGCCGACGGGATTCACGTGCGTAGCCGTCATGTGCCAAGTGGGATGGAACCAGTCCTGGCACCACTCCCAGGCGTTGCCGGTGACCGAGAGCAGGCCGTAGCCATTCACGGGAAAGGCATCGACCGGTCCGGGAGCGGTGTAGCCGTCTTCGCCGAGGTCGACGCGGGGGAACTCGCCCTGCCAGATGTTGCACAGGTGCTGGCCGCCGGGGGTGAGTTCGTCGCCCCACGGATACTTCTTTTGTTCAAGGCCGCCCCGTGCGGCGTACTCCCACTCGGCTTCTCGTGGCAGCCGCTTGCCGGCCCAGGCGCAGTAGGCCTGTGCGTCGCTCCAAGCCACCTGCACGACAGGGTGATGCGGCCGGTCCGCGATGGAGGAGTCCGGCCCCTCGGGGTGCCGCCAATCGGCCCCCGGCACCTTGCACCACCACTCGTGCCCCAGGACGGTATCTTCGACGATGCGCCGGTACTTTTCCTCGGGGATGTGACCGGCGAAGACGAAGCTCCAGCCGAAGCGTTCGCTTTCCGTGCGGTATCCGGTGGCCTCGATAAACTCGGTGAACTGCTCGTTGGTCACCGGCGTCGTATCGAGGTAGAACGGATCGACGTGGACCTCCCGGATCGGTCCTTCGCCGTCGGCGGGAAATCCCTCGGCGTCCTCGGCGCCCATCAGGAAGCGGCCGCCGTCGAGCTTGGTCATGCCGGTGGTAGAGCCGGTGCGGATCACGAGCCGCTCCTCGGCCATGCGCTTTGACAACGCGAGTTCGGCCTCGCGCTGACGGCTGGGAATGCAGCAGGGGTTCACCCCGCCGAGAATGCGGAACGGATCGGTCATACGGCTGGTTGCTTGGCGGACTTGACTACCGCCTTCTCTTTCAATTCATCCACGAATGTTTCAAGGGCCCGCTCCCGCTTCTCGGCCTGCAGGGCGGATTCGATCTCATCCTTGACGTCGTTGAACGGCCGGATGCCCTCCGGGCGGCGGTCGTGCAACTGCGCGATGTGGAAGCCGAAGACGGAGCGGAAGACGGGGCTCACTTGCCCCGGCTCGAGCGCCAGGACGGCGGCTTCGAACTCTTCAACCATTTCGCCCAAGGGGAACCAGCCCAGGCTGCCGCCTTGGCCGGCGCAGTCGGAATGCCGGTCGGCCACTTCGGCGAAGGCGCCGCCGGCGGCCAGCTCGGCTTCGGCCACGGCGATCGCGGCTTGGGCGGTGGCTTCGTCGACCGTGTCGTTGACGTTCTTGACGATGTGCGACGCGTGGAGCATCGGCGGAACGGCGAAGCGCTCCCGGTTGGCCTGGTAGAAATCGAGCAGCTCCTGCTTCTTCGGCTTGGGCGCTTTCTCGCCGACATCCTGGACCAACCGCTCCATCTGGATCTGGGCCAGAATCTCGGCTTTCATCGCCTCCTGGTCCACCCCGGCGCGGGTTGTGCCGGCCTCGCAGTTCTCTGGATCGCCGGGCGGGGGCAGCAGTTCGGTTAGCCGTTCGTTGATCTCCTCCTCGGAGACCGCCGGGGCGCGGCGGGCCGCTTCCTGGCGCAGCAGGACACGTTCAATGACGTTCTCCTTGCTCCAGTCTTTCAACTGCATCTCGCGGGCGACGGGCTCCATGTCGGCCATCATCGCTTCGTAGTGCGGCCGCAGCGACGCCATCTCCTGCCGGATCAGTGCGTCGTCGACGTATTCGCCATTGATGAGTAAACCCATATTCCTCCTGCTATGCTATCGCGTATGTTTGTTCCCGTCTCGATCCTTGGCACCGGATCGATCTTGCCGTCCCGTCGCGTCTGCGCGGACGATCTCGATGCCCAGCTGGGGCTCGCGCCGGGAACCGCGTTGGCCCGGAATGGCGTGGCCATCCGGTACTTTGCCGCTCCGGAAGAGACATCGAGCGGCTTGGGCGCGGCGGCGCTCCGGCAGGCGTTAACGGCGGCCGGCCGGGAGCCGGCAGACCTGGATGCGATTCTATTTGCGAGCGTGCTGGCGGAACAGCCGATGCCAACGACGTCCATCCTCATTCATCGCCAAATCGGCGGACGCGCCGGGGGCGTCACCTGCTTCGATCTCAACGCTTCCTGCAATGGATTCCTGAAGCTGTTTGAGATCGCGGCCTCCGGAATTCATGCCGGCCTTTGGCGGCATGTGGGCCTGGTGGCGGCCGAGATTGGGTCGAAGGGCCTGAACTGGGACGACCTCGATACGTGCACCTTGTTCGGTGATGGCGCGGCGGCGGCCGTGCTGGGCCCGGGGGAGACGGCAGGTATTTTGGCGTCGCGTAGCGTCACGCTGAGCGAGGGCCTGGACTTGTGCCGGATTCCGGCTGGAGGATCCCGCTACAACGTGCGTACGCCTCCACCCCACGAGACCGATTACTTCTTTGCGATGAATGGCCGCGGGCTGCTGCGTCTGATCCAGGAGCACTTCCCGCCTTTTCTCGACGAACTGCTCGCCGAGCACCCGGTTTCGCTCGTCGTGCCGCACCAAGCGAGCGTGATTGGCCTCGGTTTCCTTGCTAAGCAGCTCCGTCCCCGGCAGATCCCGCATGTCGACATCCTGGCTGGGGTTGGCAACCAGGTGACCGCTTCGTTGCCGAGTGCGCTGCATCACGCTTTCTCAGAGGGTCACTGCCGCTCAGGCGCAATCACTCTGCTCGTTGGCACCGCAGCGGGCGTCTCTCTGAGTGGTCTGGTTTTACGGCACTAAAAAGGAAAAAGGCCGCAGTGGGAACTGCGGCCTTTGGATGAACCAGAAACAGCGTTCGACTAGGCGAGACGGCGGCGGGCGTAGGCCAAAGCGGCCAAACCCAGACCCATCAAAGCGTAGGTGGAGGGTTCCGGAACCGCCTCAATCGGAACCGCCGCAGTCACCAGGGAAGCAACCGCGCAATCCGAAGTACCGGCCACCCGCGAAATACAAGCCTGCGCCCCCGGCGCCGGCAGCGGAATGGCAAACGCACCGATGTTCGAAGCCGTACCGTTCAACTGGTCCTGCGGCGGCAGGCCAGCCAAGGAGGAATCAGGCAAGAAGGCGACGTTGAAGCCGCGGTAGAAGAAGGCATTCACCGGCGTGTCACCGGCCTGACCCCCGTTCAGAATGACATCGTCGCCACCACCCAACTGACCGTCGAGGCCGTACTGAACACCGATCACGGTCGTTCCATCATAGGTGTCGGCCGGCGTGTTGTAGTAGATTGTGTCGTTGATAAAGAACTGGTCGACGTACACAAACTGATGCAGCGAGAACTGATCGGCTGCGTTCGCACCAACGGCGCGGATGCCGAAGTACAGACGGTTGCCAAACTCCGAATTAAACAGCGCGTTCGGAGCTGCAATACCCAACCAGCTGTTAAACGCTCCGCTCGTATCGATGATCTGGCTCGGATTCGCGGGACCGACCAGCCGATTGTACTGGGCAGCGCCACTGCCAAAAGTCGTCAAGTTCCCTTGCAATGCCGTCAACGCGTTTGAGGCGTAATTGGCGCCGTTCGGACTGGCGTCGCCTGTCCCGATCGAAGGGATGATCGTTATGACCGGAGCTCCAAAAGCCATTCCGGCGACGGCCACCATTAGCGAAAGTGTTTTCCTCACGATTTAAATCCTCTCTTCCAACGTATTTCGTTTGTTTTACGTAGGCGGTGGTCCGCCTTACACTTACTCAACCTTACGATTGCTATACAGTACAATGCCTAGAACTAAAGGTCAACAGACTTCAACGTCTGTACTAGGATTTTCCGCTGAGTTCACAACCGGAAGGTACTGGTACTAGAAGATCCCAAGCCATTTGCGTCGCTTTTCAGGCGGATCTAACGGTCCTGACTCGATTTTGTAACCATCGATGACCGCCTGCGGGTGAATCTTCAGCAGCGCTTCGGCGTATTCGGCCCCGTATTTGTCCGACACGTGTTTCCAGGTTTGGTCCAGGCGCGGCGTCCGCCGCTGCGTGTCGTGGGCATCGCTAGCGAGAAAGTGCACCCACCCCTTCTCAATCAGGCCTTCGGCAAACTTCCGGACGTCGCTGCCGAAAAAGCCGAGGAGCGACTGCCCGGTGACCTGCAGGAACGCTCCCTGGTGCAACCAGGCTTCCAACCGCTCCGGTTTTTGCCGCAGCAGCCAGTTCCGCTCCGGGTGCGTCACGATCACGCGCATCCCCGCGTTTTCGAGCTTCACGAAGATCTCTTCCGTGTTGGGAAAGATCATCAGGTCGGAGAATTCAACGAGCAGCCAGCCCCGTCCGTTCACCGTGTACTTGGCCGGATTGGCAATTGCGTCCTGGATATTGTCGAGCTTCAGGTGGAAGTCGCAGCCGGTGTGCAGCCGGATTGTTTCGCCCAGCCGCTCCTGCAACTCCTTCCGCCGCTCGGCAATCAGCTCCGGTTGGAAGGTGTACTGCAGGTCGGCGTGTGGCGTCGCGACAATGTCCGTGGTCCCATGCGCGGCCGCCATCCGCAGCATCGCTTCGCTTTGTTCGATTGTCCGGGCCCCATCGTCGAGACCCCAGAGCACATGACTGTGAATATCGACCATGCCGCCTAGAGTTCCGTCTCCCGCGTGCCCGGATTGAACCGCACCCGCCGGCCCTTCCGCAGTGATTCCATCGCCATGCACAGCGCAATGTTGGTCGCCTGCCCGGCTTCCACTGGGGCGTTCGGCTCCTGGCGCGTCTTCACGCATTCGAGAAAGTTTCGAATGTGCGCCCGCGTCGCCGGGCCGAAGCTCCCGGGCAGCCGTTTTTCGAGCGACGGCTTCAGGTCCAGCGCCTTGGGATCTTCCCGGAAGAGGCTATAGCCCTCGCGGCCCAGGTCGAAGCGGGCTTTTGAACCATGGAACTGCGCCAATTGGTCGTTCACCGGGGCGTAGCGCATGGCCTTGTATCCCACGGTGAAGACGGCGAAATAGTTCTCCGGGTATTCGAGACAGATCGTGGTGGTCTCGGGCACTTCCACCCCGGGCAGGTTGGACTTGCCGCCCGCGGTGGTCACCGCTGACGGATACTGCGAGCCCATAAACCAATGGAAAACATCCAGCATGTGCGCCGCCTGGCCCACCATCAGCCCACCGGAGTAGTCCCAGAAGTAGTACCAGTTGAAAAAGCGCTGGGCGTCCTCCGGCCGGGCGGGGGCGTTGCCGAGCCATTGCTTCCAGTCGAGCTTCCCTTTGAGGGGTTCGTTGCGGATGGACGCTTGATGGTTGTACCACCAGGAGTTGATCAGCCGGATGTCGCCCAGGTCGCCCGCTTTCATCTGGCGGTAGGCGTCCTGAAACAGCTCGGAACTCCGGCGCTGCATGCCCACCTGGACGATCCGCTTGGTCTGGCGGACCGCGGCGATGATGCGATCGCCCTCGGCGATCGTGTGCGCCAGCGGCTTTTCGACGTAGACGTCCTTGCCGGCGTGGACGGCGTCGATCACCATCTGCGCATGCCAGTGGTCCGGCGTGGCCACGACGACCACCTGGATCGACGGGTCGGCGAGCAACTTCTTATAGTCTGAGAACGCCGCCGCGCCGGAAGAGGCCACGGCCAATCCCGCCTGCAGGTTGGGTTCGTAGACGTCGCAAACCGCGGCCATCTGCACCCCGATCTCTTTAAACTCGCCCGTCAGGTAGCGGCCGCGTCCCCCCGCGCCGATAATTGCGCCGCGTACCGGACCGTCGGCGGCCAAGGCTGCCGAGGAGGCCAAAACGAAACTGCGCCGGTCGATTCCTGGGATCATCATTCTTGATTGCGAAGTTAGCATGGATAGCGGACTCCTGCCACTCCTTATCAATTCGGCCGCCACCCTGTATATGACCGGCCTCATCTGGTTCGTCCAACTGGTGCACTATCCTTTGATGAGCCAAGTGGGCTCCGGCGGCTATCGGCAATACCAGCTCGCCCACCAGAATCTCACCTCCCTCGCGGTTGGCCCGGCGATGCTGGCCGAACTCCTTTCGGCCATTGCTCTCGTCTCTTATGACGCGAAGGACCCCTGGCGTTGGGCCGGTCTCGCCGCGGTCGGCGCGCTGTGGGCTTCAACGGCTTTGGTGCAGATGCCCCTCCACGCTGCCCTGGCCAACGGCTTCGACGCCGAGGTGCACGCCCGTTTGGTTTCCTCCAATTGGCTTCGTACCGTAATCTGGTCTGCCCGCTCCGCGCTTGTGCTTTGGCTTATTGCCCGTGCATGGCAATCGCGGTAAACACCGCCGCAACGGCCACCACCGGGGCATGGGGCAGTGCCAAGCTCCCGGGCTTCCCCAGTTTTTGCTCCGGCAGGCGCCGCAGGTTGCGAATCGTCTGCCCCACTCGTCCCCGGGCTACGATCACGATCAGCGCCACCAACCCGCCAATCACCGCGCTCAGGACGAACAGCAGGAGCCAGTTGCTCCAACCGATGATGGCGCCCAGGGCCGCCATCATCTTCAAATCGCCCGCACCCCTGCCTCGCAGGAGAAACAGCACCGCATAAATCCCGAACGCGGCGGCGAAGCCTTGGCCCGCGAACGCCAATCCGGCCCAGCCGGTTTGCCAGGCATGCAGTCCAAAGCCACTTAGCGCCCCGGCGACGGTTAGCCAATTCGGAATCCGCCGGCTGCGCAAGTCGGTCAGGGCGCACGCCGCTGCAAACCCGAGCAGCAGGGGGATCATGCGGGCAGCGGAGGCCGTCGTTTATGCCAATCGGTCTGCGCCTGGTACTGTTTGCCGATGGCCAGCAGCAGGTTTTCCTGAAACGGCCGGCTGACCACGCTGATACCGAGCGGCAGATTCTGCGCAAAGCCGCAGGGCAGGGAAAGTGCCGGCAGGCCGGCCAGGTTCCCCGCCGCGCCCAGGTCCTTCAAGCCGCGCTTGGACGATTCGCTGCTCCCTGTACCGCGGTCGAGCGGTTCGTCAATTTTTGTCGCCACGCCCGGGCGGCTCGGGCTGATCAGCACATCGACGCCGATGAACAGTTTGGCCATCGCGTCTTGAATCAGGCGCCGCACGCGCATCGCCTTCAGGTAGTCCGTCGCCTTATAGCCGATCGCGGCCACGATGCCGGCGGCCTGATTCTTATCCACGAGTTGCTGAATGCGCCCATCCGCCACGAGTGGCTCAAAGATCGACGCCATCTCGCAGCCGATTATCGTCGAGGCGACGGTCCGGTATGGCAGATCGGGCAACTCCACTTCCTTCACTTGGAAGCCCAGTTCCAACAGCAACTGGGTCGCGTCCTGAAACGCTTGGCGGGCGGCCGGATCGGTCACCGCCTCGAGGTCGGCCGGATTCCAACCGATCCGCATCTCGGAAAACGGACGCACATACTCCGGGGTGTAGTAAAAACTCTTCCCGGCCGAACCCGGATCGTCGCTGTCGCTGCCGGCAATCACCTGCAGCACCAGCCCGCAATCCTCCGCCGTGCGGCAGAGCGGGCCAATCTTGTCCATCGTCCAGGAAAGCGCCATGGCGCCGGTGCGGGATACGAGCCCGTAAGTGGGCCGCAGCCCGGTGACTCCGCAGTAGGCCGCGGGCGTCAGAATGGAGCCCCAGGTTTCTGATCCCAGGGCGAACGCCACCAAGCCGGCCGCCACGGCCGCGCCCGATCCCGAAGAAGAGCCGCCCGCCCAGCGGGTAACGTCCCACGGGTTCAGTCCCGGACCCGTCGAGGAGGCGTTCGGAAACCGGTAGCCGCCACCACCGGCAAGTTCCACCATCGCCAGCTTTCCGATGCAGTTCGCCCCGACGCCCTCAAGCTTCGTGATGACCTTGGCGTGCTCCTTGAACTTTTGACCCTTGTACGGCGGCGCGCCCCACTCGGTCGGGTGGTTAGCGTAACTCAATAGGTCTTTTGCGCCGTACGGAATCCCGTGCAGCGGGCTGCGGAACCGTTCGCGCTTAAAGTCTTTATCGTGATACTTCGCCGCTTTCACGGCCGGCTTGCGCAGGGAGTGGGCCAAGGCGTTGTACTTCGGGCCGTACTGCTCCAGCCGCTGGGCCCAGGCTTCGGTGAGCTCTTTTACCTTGAACTCTTTCGCCCGCAGCTTGGCCTGGATCTCGATGATTGGAAGAAAGAAGAACTCCTCGGGGAAGGTGGTCTTCATGGCTAGTAGGCCCGGAACACGGTGGAGGGCTCAATCGCGATGGCGATTTCGAACTTCGCCAACTCCGCCGATGCTGCCTGCACCCGTTGCCGCGCGGCGGCGAGGTCGTCTGGTGGCGCCTGCGCGACGGTCTGCGCTGGAGCGGGCAGTCCAACGAAAAGGAGAGAGGCTAAGTCGCGGCGGCGCATAACCCCATTATGCGCTTTTCGCTCCCAGCGCCTCCAGCGCCGCCTTTTCCATCACGCTGCGCGGCGCCGCCTCGCCCGTGAAAATCTCAAACTGTTGCGATGCCTGCTCGAGGAACATCTGGAGCCCGTCGATCACTTCGCGGCCCTGGTCCTTGGCCTTCTTCAGCAGCACGGTTTCGAGCGGGTTATATACCATGTCGAACACAATATCGCCCGGAACCTTGTCGTCAAAGAAGCAGTCCTTCACGTTCGGCCACATGCCGATGGGGGTGGCGTGGACGACGACATCGAAATGCTTTTGCACGGCTTGGTCGCGCGAAAGGGGCTCTCCGCCGCAGATGCGCGCCAGCGCCCGAACGCGGTCCAGATTGCGCCCAACCAGGGAGATTTTCGCCCCGGCATCGGCCAAGGCGAACGCCGCACCCCGCGCCGCACCGCCGTTCCCGGCGATCAGCACGCTCGATTTGTTCAACTTCACCCGTTTGGCCAGGGGTACCGTGACCCCGGCGGCGTCCGTATTGGTGCCCCGCCATTTGCCGGCCTTCTTCCAAATCGTATTCACCGCGCCAATCCGCCGCGCCAGCGGATCCACGGTATCGAGATACCGGATGATCTTCTGCTTGTGCGGAATCGTGATGCTGCAACCGGTTAGCGGCAGGCTGTCGGCGAAGGCGAAGAAGTCTTTCATCTGGGCCGGCTGCACGAGGAGCGGTAGATATACCGCATCCAGACGCCGCGCTTGGAACGCGCGGTTATGGACGTTCGGCGAGATGGAATGCCGGACCGGGTCGGCTACCACGCCGAAGATCTTCGCGTTCTTTGAAAACTTTTCGATCCGGTAGAGATTCCGCAACAACCGGGCGGAGACTTGGCCGCTGGCGGTTCCTTCGGCCGCGTTCGGCGCCGCGTAGGTATAGATGCCGCCCCACGCCGGGGACAGCACGCGGGTGGGAAATCCCGCTTCTCCCATCGCCAGCAGAATTAACTTCTCGCGCGGAAACGCCTTAGCCAGCGAGAGCAGCTTTTGGCTGTCATTCGGCTTTTTCGCCGTGGTGACTACCTTATAAGCATGCGCGGGGATCTTCATCATCCTTTTTAGGATTGCTTCCGGCGGCGGGGTCCCCTCGTAGTTGTGGTAGCTCAGGATCAGGGTGCTTTCGGCGCGCAAGTGATCGAGCTTCCCGGGTGCGTTCTCCGCGCTTTCAATCTCCACGTCGATCGCGCAGGCGCCGAAACGGACGGCCGCTTCGAGAATGCGGATCTGCTCGTCAATC
>LNFE01000144.1 GCA_001464575.1 Acidobacteria bacterium Ga0077553
GGCGTGCTGCAATAACTTCTCGACTGTCGGCAGTCCGAGAGCAATACAGATCTTTGGAAGTTGCTGTGGAAGCGGTTTACGCGGAGGCATGGCGTGCGCGGTTCCCTAGCTTATCACTGCTTTCTTGTTGTGTGGGATTTACCTGGAATTTAAGTTGTGCTAAAGTCCAACGCCTCCACAGCGCCAATGTAATAGGATATCGGCATGAAATGGAATCGCAGACAGTTGGCCAAGGCAGCCTTGGCGGGTAGTGCAAACCTCCAGGTCGCTTCCGCGCAGTCCACCATCACCCATGGACCTTTCCTCGGCCACGTTGGCATGAACGATGTCTGGGTGTGGGCCCGAACTCCCCGCCCCGGCGGCTTCCGCGTGCGCTACGGCCTCTCGGCTAATGCCATGACCCAACTTTCTCCGGAAGTCGCTACCACGGCGGACCGCGACTGCTCTGCTTGGACCCGCCTCTCCGGTCTCGAGCCCGGCACTCGCTATTACTACGCCATCGAAGGCTCCCCGATCACGGCCTCCTTTGCGACGGTGCCCAGCCCAGAGCGCTTCCGTGATCCCGGTACCAACCCCCGCGGCCTTTTCAATTTCAGCTTTCAGTTCGGATCCTGCGCCGACCAGAAAGTGGGCGGCCAACTTGGCAGCACCCTGCCTGCTTACAAAGACATGCTCGAAAAGCATGGCCGCAAGGTGCTGTTTTCCGTCATGAACGGCGACTGGATCTACGAAGAGAAGCGGGACTTCACCGTCGAGCAGTGGAAGGCGCAGACCGGCCAGACGGAGACGCCTCGCTTGGCGAAGATCGCCCCGGGCATCACTGGTGTTTGGGAGAACTTCAAGCTCTATCTCGAACGCGGCAAGAACCTCGCCGCCTGGCATCGGGAGGTTCCAGGCTACTTCACCCCCGACGATCATGAAATCCTCAACGACGTCTACGGTACGGGTTCGGCTGGTATTAAGACGCAGGAAGCGGTCTTCCGCGATATCGCCCTCGAAGGTTGGTATCACTACATCGCCGGCAGCAACCCACTTGCCACCAAACAAGGCATCCACTTCGGCCAGGCCACGCTCAAAGGCAACATCCTCACCGATCCCGACGCCGATTTCACGCGCCTGAATCGAGCGGAAATCACGAACCTTCACGTCCATTGGGGCGGCCCCCGCGCGGGCGTTCCTCCGGGCCGGAACAAGGCCCCCGAGGGCAACCCCAGCGCCGGGGTTTACGATATCGACGCCATCCTCGATAAGACCCGCATCCGCGTCAAGCCCGGCTTTCCCGCCGACGTCGCCTGCTCGTACTCCATTGGCCGCCACAACTACGGCAGCTTCCGCGTCGGCAACGTTGAGGTCTATCTTCTGGATACGCGCGGCATGCGCGACATGCACGATATTCCCAACCCGAAGAAACCGGGCCTCTACATGCTCGGCAAGGTGCAGCACGACTGGCTGAAAGCGTCCATGGCCAAGAGCGACGCCGACTTCTTCTTCCTCGCTTCGACGGTGAATCTGATGATTCCGCACGTCGGCGCCCCCAACTCGATGGACCCCATCGCCGGCAAGGACGACGCCTGGACCGCTTTCCTGGCCGAGCGCGAGGAGCTGATCGAATTCTGGGAGGGGTTAGGCAAACCGGTGATGGTGATGACCGGCGACTTGCACAACTCCTGGGCCATCAAGGTCACCGATCGCGTGTGGGAGTTCGCCTCCGGGCCGCACAATTCGCAGAATCATCCGCTCACTTCCGAAGGCGGCCGGCCCTACAACGGCGAGTTCGATTCCCGTGGCCGCAAGTGCGACATCCGCTGGTCCAGCTTCGTCCGCAACGATGTCCCGAACCCGCTGCGCTGGCGGCCCATCTACGCCGTAGCCCAAGTAAATAATGTCTTTCGCAACCCTGGACCCGACGGCCGCGAACGCTGGGTCGCCTACAATAGGCCACATGTGGTCATCCAGTATTACGACGGCGTCACCGGCGACCTCCTGTACGCCGAACCCGTGCACGTTAAGTAGGCGCGCCTGCCTGCTGGCGCTGCCCTTTCTGGCCGCTTGTTCGAAGCCAGCGGAGGAGATCAAGTTCTTTCCGGTCCGCGGCGTGGTGAAGGCATTGCAGCCCGCGGACCGCATCGCCGTCATTCAGCACGAAACGATTCCCGGTTTCATGGAATCCATGACCATGGAATTCCCGATAAAAAATCCCGAGGAGTTTGCCAAGCTCCAAACCGGACAGCAGATTCGGGCCACCCTCTGTCAAACGCAGAAGGGACTCGACTTCTGGTTGGAAGGCATTGTAGTGGAAAAGTAGGCGTTCGTCCGGGTATGCTTATTCGGGGATTTGAAATTAACCTCAGGAGAGACCGAATGAAACGTTTGCTCGCAACGACGTTGCTGCTTGGCGTCAGCGCCGTGTTCGCTGATGATCATGAAGCATTTGAAGCTTCGATGAAGAGAGCTGGAAAGACCATGGGCCCGCTGAAGAAGGCCCTGGACGGCGGCGCCTTCGCCGATGCCGCCCCCGGCGCCGCCGCCCTGGTGGAAATCTACGACGTGACCGAGAAGTTCTGGAAGGCGAATGGCGCAGCTGACGCCATTGCCATGAGCGCCACGGGCAAGGCCGCCGCTGCCTCCCTGGTGGCCGCGGTGAAGGCTTCCGACGGCGACGCCGCCAAAGCCGCATTCGGCAAGCTCGCGGGCACCTGCAAAGGCTGCCACGATGCCCACCGGGAAAAGCTTCCCGACGGCAAATACAAAATCAAATAACCCAACCGTCCTGCAGTTCGATAATCCGGTGGCCCACTTTGGCGTTTTTGTCATTGTGGGTCACCTGGATAATCGTCACCCCTTCGTCGTTCAGCTTCTTGAAGAGGTCCATGATCTCGTCCCCCTGCGAGGAATGCAGGTTTCCCGTCGGTTCGTCCGCCAAGATCACCTTCGGCTTCGATATCACCGCCCGCGCCACCGCCACCAACTGTTGCTGCCCGCCGCTCAACTGATTCGGAAACAGATCTTTCTTCCCAACGATGTGGAACCGGTCCAGCGTGTCCGCCACGATCGACTCGCGCTCTGACTTCCGGATGTTCCGATAACTCAGCGGCACCTCCAGATTCTCGTACACGGTAAGCGAATCGAGCAGATGATAGCTTTGAAAGACAAAGCCAAAGTACTCTTTGTATACGGCCATCCGGTCGTTCTTCCCTAGCTTGTGAATGGCCCGGTCCTCGAGAAAATACTCGCCGTGCCAGTCGGCGTCGTGCATGCCGAGAATATGGAGCAGCGTTGACTTGCCGGCGCCGCTTGGCCCCATGATTGAGACGAACTCGCCTTCCTGAATGTCGACGTTGACCTGCCGGAGAATCCAGGTCTTCGAAAGGCCATGGGAGAAGTACTTCTCCACATTGCGCAGCGAGATGATTGGCCTAGGCATCCTGGTCTTCCGCCGCCATCTGCGCGGCAGTTTTCTCTTCGACAATCCGGCCGTCGAACAAGCGGATGGTGCGGTCGGCATACCGGGCGTACCGTGGGTCGTGGGTCACCATGCAGATCGTGGCGCCACCGCGGTGCAACTCCCGCAGCAGGTCCATCACCTGCTCGCCGTTCTGCGAATCCAGGTTGCCGGTCGGCTCGTCCGCCAGCAGCACAGCCGGGTCGCCCGCCAGCGCGCGCGCCACGGCCACGCGCTGTTGCTGACCGCCGGAGAGCTGCGACGGATAGTGCTTGATCCGGTGCAGCATGCCCACCCGCTCGAGCGCCTCCTGCACCCGCTTCTTCCGTTCCGCGCCGGACATGCCCCGGTAGGTCAACGGCAGCTCGACGTTCTCGTATACCGTCAGATCGCCAATCAGGTTGAAGGCCTGAAAGATGAAGCCGATCTCCCGGTTCCGGATCCGCGCCCGTTCCGAGAGCTTCAGATCCTGCACCGGGGTCCCATTCAGGACGTAGCTCCCGCCGCTGGGCGAATCGAGCAGCCCCAGAATCGCCAGCAGCGTCGACTTCCCGCAGCCGGAGGGGCCGGAGATCGAAACATACTCGCCCTTCTTCACCTGCAGGTGAATCCCCGCCAGCGCGTGCGTCTCCACCTCGTCGGTCACAAAGACCTTCGTCACTGAGTCCATGTTCAACAATGCTGTCGACATTCTTCCTCTCTCCCCGCTATTGCAGCCGAATCCGGTTATGCGTGTCGTACTGCGACATATCGGACAAGATCACCTTATCCCCGGCCTTCAATCCTTCTACGACCTCAATGGAATTTACCGACGCCCGGCCCAGCTTCACCGGCACCCGCAGCGCCTCTTTGCCGTCCGGGTTTACCCGGAACAGCGTAATGGTCGAAAACGGCTGACCGTAGACCGGCCGCCCCATCTGCAACACATCGCCGATGCGTTCGAGGTCCACCGTCCCGTCGACGGACAGGTCCGGCCGGGCCCCCGCGGGCAGGGCCGAAGTAAGCTTCACGTCTACCGTCACGGTGCCGTTCACCGCCGCCGGGTCGATCCGCGACACTACGCCTTGAATCAGACCGTTCCGGGTGTCGACGGTCGCGGGCAGGCCCAGAGTGATCTCCTTCACCTGTGTTTCGGCGATCTTCAACTCAGCCTTCAGCCGGGTGGGCTGCGCGATCTTGGCCAGCACCGCTCCCATGAGAATCTTTTGACCCACTTCCACCGGCATCTGCTGCAGCACCCCTGCGGCTCCGGCCTTCACCTTCAACTGCCCTACCTGTTGCCGCTTCAGGGCCAGCGCCGCCTTCAACTTCTCAATCTGCACCTGCTGGGAGGCCAACTGCGCCTCCACCGAGTCCTTCGTAATCTCAATCCGCTGCCGCTCAATCTTGTAGCGGCCGTCCAACTCGTCGGCCTTGGCCTTGGACAGCTTATACTCCAGGTCGGACTTCAGACCCAGCTTGATCAGCGCCTCATCGCGATCGGAGGTAAGCTTCGCCTGCGTCCATTCCGATTGCACCCGCGCGGCGGTGGATTCCTGGTCGAGCCGCGACGATTCCAGTTTCACCCGCAAATCTTTATAGTTGGCTTCGGCCTGCTTCACCTGCCACTCGGCGTCGACGGCCGCCAGTTCCAACTCCGGGTTCGATAGTTCGAGGAGCACCGTATCGGGACGCACCTCTGCCCCGGCTCGCAGGTGAATCCGGTTCACCTGTCCGTCGGTGATCGCGGGTACAAAGAGGATCTCTTCTGGTACCAGCGTGCCCATCCCGCGCACATTGCGCAGCATGGGGCCGCGCTTGACGGTATCTGGCCAAAGGGTCGACGCTTCCACGGCCACCGCCGCGGGCTGCAGCCGCGATAGCCACCAAGTCAGCCCTCCCACGGCAGCCAGCACCACGACTCCAGTGATGGCCCGTTTGATATTCTTCTTCCGCGAGACTCCAGTGCGAGGGACGTCCATGTTGTGATTCCTGTATCCATCATGGCAAGCCCGGGGCCAAATCGCACAACATTGAAAATGCGTGTGTTACACCCCCCGCCCAGGTCTCTCACTGTCCGCTTCTGGGACGCGACTGCGCGGCGATAGACCACTGCCGCGCGTCCCGCTTACTTACGCCACGGCCGACTGCTGCGTCTGATGCTGCCGCGAGGACAGAAAGTACTCCTGCGTTGCCATGATCACACGCGATTGGTCCGCTTCCGTCAGGGAATTGAAAAATGGCAACCGCACCAGCCGGTCGCTCTGTAGTTCCGCCACCGGGCACGCAGTCCCGTCGCTCCATTGCTTACCCATGGGCGAGCTATGCAGGGGCACATAGTGGAAGACGCTCTTAATCCCTTCCGCCTTCATGTGCGCGATATACGCCTGCCGCACCGCGAGCGTCGGAAACAGCAGATAGAACATGTGGAACGCCTGTCCGCAGTGCATGGGAACCTGCGGCATGCCGACTCCGTGCCGGAGCGCCCAATCGTGCAGGTGATACCAATAGTTCTCCCAGATCCGCTCCCGGTTCTGCCGGATCTCGCGGAACTTCTCAAACTGACCGTAGAGATAGGCCGCGTTCATGTCCGAAAGCACATAGCTTGACCCGATATCCACCCAGGTATACTTATCGACCTCGCCCCGGAAGAACTGCGAGCGGTTCGTGCCTTTTTCCCGCAGAATCTCAGCCCTTTCGGCATACTGCCGGTCGTTCACGATCAGCGCGCCGCCCTCACCGCAGGCGTAGTTCTTCGTTTCGTGGAAGCTGAGCGTCGCCATGGCGCCAATCGACCCGAGCGGCCGGCCCTTGTAGGTTCCAAACAAGCCGTGAGCATTGTCTTCAATCACTGCAATCCCATGCCGGTTCGCGATGGCCATGATTGCATCCATCTCGCAGGCGACCCCGGCATAGTGAACCACCACGATGGCCCGCGTCTTCGGCGTGATCAGCCCTTCCAGTTTGGTCTCATCCAGGTTCAGCGTATCCGGCCGGATATCGCTGAACACGGGCTTGGCGCCCCGCAAGACGAACGCGTTGATCGAGGAGACGAACGTGAAGGTGGGAACAATCACCTCATCGCCCGGCTGCAGATTCAGCAGCATCGCGGCCATCTCCAGAGCGTGGGTGCACGAAGTCGTCAGCAGCACGGGGCCGCAATTCAACTCGCGTTGTAACAGTTCCTGGCACCGCCGGGTGAACGGACCGTCGCCGGAGCAGTGCCCGTTTTGCACCGCCTCCGCCATGTACTCCATTTCTTTGCCCACCACCGCGATGCGGTTGAACGGGATGGCGGCTACTTTCTCAGTTACAACTCGTTCGAGTTTGGCCATAATATTCACCCCTCCCTGTCCGGGGACTCTCCAACCTGCGGGCGTAGGAATCGGATTTGGAAATTTCATTGTCAGTAGGCTCCTTTCCTGAATAAAACTGCGCCAATCGTGCGGAACAGGATGCAGAAATCCAACCAGATTGACCAATTGCGTGCATAAAAGGTATCGAGCGTTACGCGCTCTGCGTAGGACGTGTCACTTCGGCCCGACACCTGCCAAAGCCCGGTCATGCCGCCGTCAACACTCTTATAGAGATCGAAGCTGTCGCCATACTTCGCCACTTCCGCCTCGACAATCGGGCGGGGGCCAACGTGGCTCATTTCGCCTCGCACAACATTCCATAACTGCGGCAGTTCATCGAGACTCGACTTCCTCAGAAACGCCCCGGCCCGTGTCACCCGCGGATCGTTCGCCAGTTTCTGCGTGCGCTCCCATTCCTCCCGCGCCGCGGGGTTTTCCGCCAGGTGGCGCTCCAGAATCTCGTCGCCGTTCACCACCATCGACCGGAACTTCCACGCGATGAAGGTGCGCCCGTTCCGGCCAATCCGCCGGTGGCCGAAGAAGACCGGACCGGGCGAATCGAGGCGTACCCACAACCCGATCGCCGCGACTAGCGGGACCGAAATCGGCGCTAGCAGGACGCACAGCAAAAGGTCCAGGCAGCGCTTGATCTGCAGGTACTCGGGCAAGGTGGCCCTCTGGCAAACTTCGAGACCCCACTGGCCGCCGACCATCTTCTCGTTCACCCAGTAGCTTGAAAATCCCATCAGGTCCGGCACGATCAGCATGTGTGAGAACTTCGCCGCGTACTGGTCCACCGTCGTCCGGAGCTGTTCGTAGGGCTGGCCCGAGAGGACGATGACGGCGTACAGATTCGAGTCGCTGTGCTGGATGACGTCCGGCAACTCACTGCCGCGAATCATCGGCACGCCTTCCACAGCCCGCCGCGGCGCCGTCTCATCCAGGATGGCCACCGGACGCAGTCCCACCCCGGGATCGCGCCGCATGGAACGGATCGCCAACACGCTGCTGGGGCCGCTGCCGAAGATAACGGCCGGGAAGCCCCACCACTCGGCATCGGCCAACCAGTAGCGAACGCTCGCCCGGAAGATCGGCACCAGCGCCACGCTGACGCAGATACTCAAGAGCAACGTCCATGTGAAATGCGACGTTGCTCCGCGGAACGTCACTGTCACCGCGGCCAGCGTCAAGAACACGATGGTTGAGGCATAGGTAGTCCGCCGCAGCTCTTCCTGCGGGCTCAGTGCCACGCCCGAATACAGGCCCATCCCGAAATAAACCGAAATGAAAACCAGCAGGAACGGCCACAAGCGCAGGTAGGCCATCAGGCTCAAGTCCCCGTCCAACCAGAACTTCGCCATCACTCCCACCGCCACGGAAACCAGCAGCGCCAGAGCGTCACTGGCAATCAGCGCGGACAGCATCCGCCAACGCGAACCGGACAGAATTTCGGCCCGGTCCAATACCGGGCGTAACGCGGTCGAGGTACTCATTTCGAACCCGCTCCTTTCGAACTGGGCGTTGCAGGGATCGCGTTGAAGGCCGCCCGGGAGCGAGCGGGAATCGCGCTGCGGAAAACCTCCAGGGTCTTGCGCACCATCGCGTCGAGTTGAAACTGTTCGACAAAGCTCCGCCGGGACGCCGCGCCCATCCGGGCCCGCAGCGCCGGGTTCGCGGCGAGAGTTTCGAGCCGGCGGGTCAGCAGTTCCTGATCGCCCGGAGGAATCAGGTAGCCGGAGACGTCATCCGCAATCGCCTCGCGCACCCCGCCGACGTCGGTGGAAACTACGGGCAGCCCCGTCCGCATCGCTTCAAGAATGCTGATCGGGAAACCTTCGTAGTGCGTCGACAGCGCGAAAACGTGCGCGGACGCGAGCAGTTGCGGCACATCCAGCCGCTCGCCAAGAAACTCAACGCGATCCGTCATGCCCAGGCGCGCCGTCTCCGCCTCCACGGCACTCCGCGTCGGCCCATCTCCCACTAGCAACAGCCGGCACGGCGACTGCACGGTCGCCAGCGCCCGCACCAGCGACATCTGGTCCTTCTGCGCGGCAAACCGCGCCACCATGATGATCCGGCACTCGCCTCCGGCGCCCGGTTCACTCCGGAACCCGTTGTCTGGAATTCCGTTATGCACCGTCACCAACTGCTCGGCCCGGCCCACGTGATAGCGCCGCGCCAGTTGCCGGTTAGCCTCCGACACGTTGATGATCTTCGCGCAACAAAACGCGGCCGCGTACTCCATCGGCACGCCCACCGCCTTCCACTTCCACGAGGTCCCCTCTGAAAAAGCCCAGGAATGCGCCGTAAACACCGCCGGCACCCCAGTGAGCCGGGCCGCCAGCCGGCCCACCGTCCCTGCCTTCGAGGTGTGTGCGTGTAAAAGGTCCGGCCGCTCTTCACGCAGCAGCTGAACCAGCTCTCCTACCGCCCGCAGATCCGTCAACGGTCTCGTTGGCTGCACCAGATGCCGCAGCACGTGCACCCGTACGCCCAGCGCTCGCACGGCATCGGCCAGGAAACCCTCCTCGCCCACACCCAGCACCGCCTCGCAGCTTCCCTGCATGCCCCGAATCAGATCGAGAACGTGAACCTGCCCCCCGCCTGTCTCGGCCCGGGTAATCAAAAATAGAACCTTCATCACATTTCCCCCCGCAACAAGGCCGGCCGGGAAGCCGGAGAAAACGCCAGTTGCACCAGCCGGGCGGCGCTCCGCCGCGGCAGCATGGCCGTCAGGATTCCCCAGCCACTGAAGAGCACCCGCGTCCGGAGCCCCAGCTCCTGCGCGCTCCACACGGCCCGCATCAAACTCCACGCCAAATGCGATGCCGTATCGCCGGCGAACGGGTGCCTCTCCCGGCTCATCTTGAAGCAGGCCAACCGCAGCTTGCGATGCAGCCAGTGCGAGTACACGGCGTCCTTTGAAAGCTCTAAATTCCGCTCGGCCGCAAACCGCTCGAGCGTCCGGCGTAGCCGCAGATCGGAAGCCATCAGCTTCGTCATCAGCCCTTCGTTCGATGCCCCGTGGCCCACCATCGCCGATTCGCTCTTGCCATGAATCCGGTACTGCACAATGGGCTCTGCCACCACGCCCACGGTGCCGAAGAATGGCGCCAGAAACACGTAGTAACCCTCGGCGCCAATGCGCCACTCTGTCTCGTCGAGGGGGCCCAACTGCTGCAACATCTCGCGTGAAAACGCGTTCCCGCTCGTGGGCGAACTCACGTAGAACCCGCGTTCCAACATGTCCTGGGCCAAGTCGCCCGATGGCAGCGGCGCTCGCGGAACGCAGCACCCCAGCGGCCGGCTCTCCGCATCAATTAGCGCCAGGGGATAGTGAACCTTGGACATCCCGGGGCGCCACGCCGCCGCCACCTTCTCGGCCGCATCCGGCCGCAGCACGTCATCGGCGTCGAGCAACATCACCACTTCCCCCGTGGCCAAGGCGATACCGGCGTTGAATGCCGACGCCTGGCCCCCGTTGCTCTTCAGCACCAGCTTCACCCGCGAAGCATATTGCTGCAGCAAAGCAGGGCACTGGTCCGTACTGCCGTCATCCACCACAATCACTTCAATGTTTTGGTACGTCTGGCCCAACGCGCTGTTGATGGCCTGTTGAACGTAGTCCGGGTAGTTGTAGTTGTCGATTACGATACTGATCTTCATAAAGCAGACTCGAAAGACTCTGGTGTTGCCGTGCGCGCTTGCGTGCGGATGAACGGGTCCAGGCGCCGAAGGCGCAGATAGGTGAAACAGCCGATGACCACAAAGCCTTCGCTGGCGGCCACCGCGATACACATGCCGATGTGTTGCAGCCCCGGCGCCAGCAGCGCCGCCAGCGCGAGGTTCAAAAGGCCGGCCCCGGCAATCACGAAGTTGAACTGGCGGTCCAGCCCCAGCGGCAGCATCCAGTTCATGCCTAGCGCGGTCGCCATCCCGACCAGCCACGGCAGCAGCGCGAAGATGCGCAGCGCCGGTATGGAGGCCTCAAAGCCTGGGCCTAGCAAGAGGCTCACGAACAAGGGCGCCCCCACCCAAATCACTACTCCCAACACCGCCCCCACGCCCGTCAACAGGGCCATGCTCAACCGGCCCAAACGCTGCGAATCCATCTCCGGACCGCTCCCCCTGCGGTTCAACTGCGCATACAGGCTCTGCGCCAGCGGCTGCATCAATCCCAGAAAGCCCTTCGCGATGCGCTCGGCGCCGGAGTAGAAGCCTACGAAGTGCGGGGCGACGAACAGCCCCAAAACGAAAGCGTTCCCGAGCGTGTACAGACTCACCGCGCTCCGGAAGAAGAACATTGAAAGTCCCATGCGCAGTGCGCGCATGCCGCCTGCCCACGTCGGCGCCAACAGGGCCGTCTCTCGCCGGATCTGCACCAACCCGATGACGACGCTGGCCGTAGCCGCCAAGCCGTTAAAGAACAGCAACATCCAGCCTTGGTCCGGCTCCCGCAAACAAAGGAACACGAGGCCCGTCGCCACCGAACGCGACACGACTTCCGCCTTCGCAATCCGCGCTGCCTGCCCCGCGCCCTGCAGGAACCAAACCAGGCTCGCCCCCTGCGCCACGGCAAAGAATAACGCCGCCGCGAACAACCGCCCGTGCTCCTGAAACAAGGGCGCCAGGAACCACAAAGCGCCGATAGGAATCGTCAGGCCTGCCAGCAGGATCAGTTTCGCCGCGGTCACATCGGCCAAGACCCGCGCCCGTCCGTCTGCATCGCCATGCAGACGCGCTACGTCGCGGGTCCCCGACAGTCCGAACCCGTACTCGATCAACATCGACGCATACAGCGCGAACGATTGAAACATCGAGAGCCAACCCCACTGCTCCGGCCCGAGCACCCGCGCCACAAAGGGAATCACCAGCAGCGGCAGAAAATAGGTAGCACCGTGTACCGCATATAGAGCCGCGGTCTCTCGCAGCCCATTGCTCCGCCGTAGCCGTTGCCAACGGGTGATCATGCATGGCCTTCCAGAACTGCGCGCGTCCCTGCCGCCACGGACTCCCAGGAGTAGCTGGCCGCTCGGGCCAATCCCTTTGCCGTCAAGTCCTTTCGCAACGTTTCATCCTTGAACAACGCCACCACGGCCTCGGCGATCGCTTCAGGTTGGCGCGGATCCACCAGAATTGCTGCCCCTCCGGTCACCTCCGGCAGCGAGGTAACGTTCGAAGTGATCACCGGCACCCCACAGGCCATCGCCTCGAGCGGCGGAATCCCGAAGCCCTCGTACAAAGACGGATAGATGAACGCGGCCGCGCCGGTATACAGTCCTGCAAGATGCTCGTCCGGCACATAGCCGGTAAACCGGACCCGCGCTGGCAAGTCCCCGAGCAGCACCTCGGAAAAGACCCGCGAGGCTCCTGCGCCGCCCGCCACCACCAGGGTCACATCCTCAGCCAAGCGACCCTGCGCCATTCGCCAAGCTTCGAGCAGCCGCCCGATGTTCTTCCGCGGTTCCACCGAGCCGACGCACAGCAGATACGGCCCCGGCCCCACACCCAATGCAGCCCGTGCCATCTCCACGCGCTCCGGCGACGCCGGCCGAAAGGCAGGATCCACGGCACAGGGGATCATCGTAATCCGGTTCTCCGGAATACCGAGCAACTCCTGCAGCCGCTGCTTCGTGTATTCGGAGATCGCAATCAAATGCGACGCCCGGCGCGTCAGCCGCGGCAGCAGATACCGGTACCATGCACTGAATTGGGCATTGAACCATTCGGGATGTTCGAGTGGAATCAAGTCTTGAATGGTGCAAACTTGGTGCCCGACGGCTAGAGGCCCCGTATTGTTCGGACTCCACAAGAGTCGCCCCCGCACCGCCATCGGCAGGTACAATTGCTCCCACGCATGTCCCGCCGGACCGCGCAATCCGCTTGGCGGGTCAACTGATTCCAAGATGTCCGCCAACCGCCGCGAGACCTCCAGCGCGTACCGCTGCATGCCCGTCACTCTGTGTACCCGGAATCGGGCGTTCAACGCTATGCTTCGCATGTCCTTCCTTCTCGCTCCCTCTCCTGCACCGGTACCGTTTCGGGCAGGCGTGGAACCCCCAGAAGCGGCACGGCCAGCAGCAGCACCGCGAACGCGGGAATTACCCGTCCTTCAGCCCAATAAATGATCCTCGGCGCCTCCAGCAGACTCAGCGTCAGAATCGGATAAAACAGCAGCCCGCTCAGGCGATTGCGCCGGAACTGCCGGTAGACCCACCCACAAATCAGTCCGGCCGCGAGCCAATACACCATCCCCCCAAAGATGTCGTAATCGACATAGGGAAGCAGGAGCCCGCCGTTGTTATTGAACTCTGGATTCGTGCCTGCCTCGAGAATGTCGGCGAACCGGTCGCGGTTCTCGATCATCATCCCGGGGAAGAGGTCCCGCATCACGGTATTCAGCACCGGAAACCGCCACAAGAACAGCACGGTGAAGTACGGAGCGTTCCCCAGCGCCTCAGGGTGGTTCAGCAGAAAGGCACTGTTATTCGCCGCCGTCACGTAGTAGCCGAACAGCCGCGCCGCCGCGAACTCCCAGATGGAATCGCTCCGGTCGGCGTAGAAATTCACCCAGGACCGCAGATACTCCGACCCTGTGAACATCAGAAATACCCCGATCGCCGCAGCGATCGGAACGAAATGAAAAACGGCCGGATACGCGCGGCGAAGCCGCACCGTAACCGCTGGCAATTGAAGCATCAGCACCGCGGCCGGCACCACCAGTTCGATCACCGCGAGCCGCTCGCTATTGAAAACGGAGCGAACCACCGCCAGCCCGAGCATCGTGATGAGCGGCGTCCGCACCATGCGCCAGTAACCGGCACACGCCAGAACGGAGCCCAGAATCACGGCCGCAATGCCGAACTGCGTCAATGTAGTCAGGCCGCCTAACGTGATCAGATAGGTGTCCTTCATCAGGTACGACATGTCCTTCTCGCCCGCGAGAACGCCCTTCACCAGGTCCAGATTCGCTCCCCGCGAAATGGCGGCGCCTACCCAGATCACATAGCCTGCGTAGCAAAGACCCGTGCAGACCCGGAACAGCGTCAGCGTGCGAGGCCAGTCCACATCGTTAGCCCAGTTGGCGTTGTCTTCTGTCGCCGTGTTCACCGGCCGGCTAACGGCCACACCGAAGGCAAACAGCAGGATCGCGGCCACACCCAGCAGCAGTGTCTCTCCATCAAAGTACTTCGCGCTTTTCCACTGGCTCTCGTACAACGTCGCTGGCAAGGCCCACGCCGCCGCGAACACCAAACCACCCACGGCGGTAAGCAACGCGCCCGGATGCAGCCACCAGATGGACGCCTTTACCTTCTCCATAGGCCAAACCCCGCGTAGAGCTGGCCCCACTGGACATATCGCTCCATCTTGCTCACCCGGTTCTGAGGAACAATCAACAAGTCGCCACCCTGGATCTTGATGTCTTCCTTGATCCCGGCCGCGCTCATCACCCGCTTCAAATCCACCACCCGCACGTCGGCGTACTCATCGTTCACTCGCCGCACCAGAATCACTTGCGAATGCTTCGAACTCGGCGTGAAGCCGCCGCTGATCGCCACCGCGTCCACGGCCGTAATGCCGCCCCGCACGTCATAGCGCCCTGGCCGCGCCACCTGCCCCGCCACGGTAAACGTCGGCTTCACAAAGTCCGCCAGCAGCACAATCACTTCCGGATCGCGCAGCCGTTGCCCCGCCAAAGCCGTGATCGTCCCGCGGGCCTCCTCCAAGGTCAGACCGCCGACCAGCACGAAGCCAGCAATCGGAATCGCTATCCTGCCGTCGGGCTGCACCGTCGCCTTGGCGTTGAACTCCGGGGTATACCGGTATTGCACCTCGACACCATCGCCGGGCTGAATCCGGTACCCGGACTCACGCGCCTGCAACGCCGGTGTTTGGGCGGACAACTCCGCTGCGAGAGCCAGCCAAAGCGCCGCCTGAAAAAGCAATCGGGACATATCGGTCAAAGCCTCTTGTAAAGAAATTCGGGGATCGGATAAGTCCGCCGATTCAGCGCGCAGCCCAATAGCGGCACGCCGGAAATGTCGATCATTCGCTTGGTCAACTGCAGGCGGTTCTTCCGCACTTTGCCCGCCGCCGCTACCAACACGACGCCGCGCGACCGTGCGCCGAACTCAAGCGCCTCGGCCGAAGTGGAGAGCGCCGGGCCATCCACCAGCACAAAGGGAAACAGCTCTTCCAGTTGGGCGAGCAGTTGAAACCGTTTGTTGCGCGATGCCCGATTCGCCGTGGCCGGCGGCCGCAGCCGGAACACCCCGTTGCCTTCCCGGATCACCGGGTCGTTCAACTCATGGTTGGCGGCCGGTTCGAAGTTTCCAATCGAGCTCGTCGCCGCAATTAGAACGCGCTTGCCCGAAACCGCTGCCAACTCCCGCGCCACGGCGTTCGTCACGTACGTCACCCCTTCTCCCGGCGCACCCGACGTGAAGACAAACGACCCGCCCACTTCGCCCGCGAATCCCGGCTCCATCAAGCTCCGCACCAGCGGCACAAAGAAGCCAGGCTGCACTACCCCCGGTTGCGAAGGAAACGCCAACGGCTCATTTAGGCTGGCTGCTTCGTACTCGTTGCCGTTAACCGAACCCATCATCGCTGTCTGCTCCTTTCGGGAATCGTGGCCAATACCTGCACGCCGCTGGCTTGGAAGATCGCCTCTGGTGTGTGGAGCTCCTGCCCGTGAACACCCGTCAGGACGGCGGCGCAGAGGATCAGGCAAAGCCCCAGCAGGATGGCTCCGGCCGGCAGCAGCAAGCTGCGCGGGGCAGGCGATGCCGGTACCTCGGGGTCTTCAACCACGGTCACGTTGGCGATCTTCTGTTGATCCAGCGCGCTGGCAATCCGTGCCTCCTCCCACTTTCGGGAGTACAACTGATAGTTCTCTTCAAGGCTCTTCACCTCGCGCAGCAGGTCGTTGTAGGAGGCCGTGGCCCGCTCCAATCCCGCAATCTCGGTCTTGAACGATCGAATCTGACCGTCCAGCATTCCAATCCGCGCCCGGAGCACCTTCTGCCCCATCTGCGCCCGCGCCAGATCGGCGTCCAGGCTCTGTCGCAGTGGATTCACGTCGGAGGCCTGCTCGGTCGCGCTCATCTTCACTGCCCGGTCCAGCGTGGCCTGCGTATCCGCTAACTGCTGCTCCACCTGCTGCACCAGCCGGTCGTCGGAGCGGAACTTGGCAAGCAGATCGGTCCGCTTGTTCTTCAGCTCGACGAGCATCGTCTGCAGCCGCTCCACCAAATACTGGTTCGGGATGCTCCGCATCTGGGTGGTAATGCGAGGCGTCAGCTGCGCCACCATTTTCGCTAAGGCGCTGACGCGCTCCGTGCCTTCCTGGAAAGCCACTTTCGCCTCGCGGTGACCCGCTTCAATCTCCATCAGCCGCCGCAGATTCAGCTCCTTCTGCTCATGAAGAAGCACGATCTTGGAGTTCCGCTGAAAATTCGCCAAGCGCTCCTGCGCCTCGCGCAGCCGCTTGCCCTGGTCGGCGGCCTGCCGTTCGAAGAAGTCCGTACCCGCCGCCTGATGCACGCGGATGTGCTGGTCTGTATACGTCGCCAAAAGCTGGCGAAGCACGTTAGCGGCCTTCTGCGGGTCCTGGTTCGCGTAGCGGACCGTGATCATGCTGGCCTTGGGGTTGGGGATTACTTTCAACTCCTTTTCGAGACTCCGCACCGCTTGCTCCAGCGCGTCTCCCGCGGCGCCCGGCGGGGTTAGGCCAGCCCGCTGCACCACTTGACGCAAGGAACTGCGATTCACCAGCAGCTGCGCTTCGGTCGCGATCTGGCCTTCGTTCAGCTGAGCCTGCGGCAGAGCGCCCGGACTCTGTCCAGGGGTCAAGACCACTTCGGCCCGGTTGTTCCGGACCAGCAACACCGTCTGTGCTTCATACTTGCGCGGGCTCCATTGCCACGCCGCCGCTACGGTCAGCACCAGCAATAGGGTCGAACCAAGAATGAAGTATTGGCGTCTAAAAAGCGCATCGGCGATAACAAGCCGACCGGGTAAGTCTCGCATCTGTGGGGGTCCTTCCGGTCCTGAAGGTAAGCGCTTCGGCCGGGACAACGCTCGGGAATCTCAAGGCAGCTCCCGCTTCCGTTCCTCGTTTCTACGTTGGTTGTTATCTGATCCTAAGGACCCAATGAGGATCAGGCTATGAACGCGCTGTACCAGTACCGGTCATCGCGTACTAAACCTACGCGGCTCGCTTCGGAGCCTACGGCGTCTTCCAGACTTCCAGCGCTTCACCCAACGACCGCGCCTGCCGCATCTTTCCGGTCGCCCGGTAGAGGTCAAAGATCGACCGCGTGTAATCGAAAGCGCGCGGCCACGGGGTTAACGAAACGATCTCCCTTGGCGCCACCATGGCCGCCACCTCCGCCAGATCCGTAAACCGAAGTACCCCCAACAGCGCGGGGCCCTGCCAGTGCGACCCCGGAGGGTCGTCCAAAATCACCCGCGAGATTTGCTCATCCAGCGCGGCCGCATGCAGCGCCAACCCGCCCATCTGCCGCCGCCCGTAGACGGACACCCCATCAATCTTGCCCGTCTCCCGCAGGAATCGAACTCCCTGCAACACATCCCATAACTGCATCGACTCGAGCGTCCCCCCCCAAGAGCGCCGCCGTCATCTTCGTCGATGCCATCCGGAAGTTGTTCATCGGATAATCCGTCCCCCGCGGATGCAGCACCAGCACCACATGGTGCGGGAACGCCGAGAGCAGATTGTCATAGTCCACGTCATAGACGATGTCGTCCTTGCCTTTCATATAGAGCAACGCCGGATGCGATGCCTTTCCGTCACGCGGCACGAACAGCTTGCCCGTCACGCGGATATCTTCCTCGGTCGCAAACTCGACGCGAAACGTATCCGCATATCGGGCGGTCCATCCGTTGTCCGCCCGGCGCCACGTGTCGAACGGGACCGTACTTGCGGGAAACGCGCGAAAGGTCTTCGTCCGCAGCAACTGCAAGATCTCCTCGCGCCGCCTCCCCCACGCTTCGGCCGTCGCATAAGGCCGCGGCTGCACCGTCGGAATAAACAACCGGTGGATTCCCTCGTTCTTCGCGTTCGGAGGATACGACGACAACACGGTTAACTTCTCCGCGGACAGATTTGGCCCCGGCTCCTCGATGTAGGGCGTCGTATCGTTCCGCAGCCAGTGGTTCAGCCACTCGTTCGCCGCCTTCCGGTACACCGGCGTATCCTCGTGTCCCGTCTCGGCTTCAAACGCCGCCACCTTTGCCTTCGCGTCGTACCATCCATAGACGGTCTGTAGAAACTCGTATACCGGCCGGTACCCCGTCGGCGGAAACGAGTCGTCCTTCGTCGCGTTCACAATCTGAAGCGGCCGCGGCGCAATCAACGCGCCCACCACGGGCAGGTCCAACTGATACGTGTTCCAGAAGTAGATGCAGTCGCAGTTCTCCCGCACGGTGTCGTACTTCACATGGGCGCCGATCGACCACGATCCATGCACCGGCGCCGCCACCTGAAACCGCTCATCGGCCGCGGCGGTAAACCAGCTCACGGCCCCGCCGCCGCTCCGCCCTGTGATGCCCGCTTTCGTCCGGTCCACCTCCGGGCGCGTTTCGAGATAGTCCAGCGCTCGCATGGCGTTCCAAACCTCGACCCCCGCCGGGTTGTAGCCCAACGAAAGCCACTCCCACATCTCCAGGTTGTGCGTGCCATGGTGAATCCCGGCGATCTCGCCGAATTCGATCGTATCCAGGACAAACGCCACAAACCCGTGCCGCGCAAACCACGCCCCGTGGTGCTGATAGTTGATCTTTGCCCCCGCCGGATGCGGCGAATGCCCCGTGACGTAGACGATCGCCGGATATACGCCTTTCGCCGCCGGCAGGTACAGATTGCCGGTGACGTATAGCCCGGGCTGGCTCTCAAACACGATGTTCTCGACGCGATAGCCTTCCGCGTCGAAGCCTCCGGTGATCCGCGCGTTCAGTGCCGTGCGCGCCGGTAACGGGTCCAGCCCCAGCATCTCGAGAAATTGCCGTTTGATCTCTGGCCGCCGCCGCTCCCACTCGCTCCGGTTGGTGATCCCCTCCAATTGCCGCGCCGAAATCGCCGCCCCGCGCCGCTCCAGGTTCTTCTCGAACATTGCGAAGCGCTGCGCTGGCGTATGGCTCTGCTGCCCCAGCGCCACGCCCATCATCGCCCAAGCCACCAGTTGCACTTTCACGCCCACCATTCTATGCACCCCGCTGCCCGCGATATCATACTCACGTCCGCGTTCAAACTGGCATGATTCGCCTCTCCCCTTTCCTCGTCTTGCTAGGCTGCCTGCCCGCGGCTGCCGCCCCGCCGCCCGGCTCCGAACCCTTCCTGCGCCAAAACTGCGTTTCCTGTCACGGCGCATCCCAGCCCCAAGCCGGCCTCGATCTCACCAAACTCGACTACCAACCCGCCGACGCCGCCAACCGCGCCACCTGGATCAAAGTCCATGACCGCGTCGCCGCCGGCGAAATGCCGCCCAAAGGCATGCCCCGGCCGGCTGCCCAAGCCCCTTTCCTCAAATCGGTCGCCACGGCCATCACTCAGGCCGAAACCGCCGCCGCCGCCAAGTCCGGCCGCGCCGGTTTGCGACGTCTCAATGCCTACGAATACGAGAACGCGATTCGCGATCTCCTCGCCGTGCCCTGGCTCCGGATCAAAGACAAACTTCCCCAGGACGGCATCGCCTACCGGTTCAATAAAGCAGGCGGGGCCCTCGATGTCTCGCACGTCCAGATGGCCCGCTACCTGAGCACCGCTCAACTCGCGATGCGCGAAGCGATCGCCGCCCGGCTTGTGCAGCCGCCAACGGCCACCACCCGCGTCTATGCCCGCCAGGAGCCTACCCTTACCGGCAACATGTGGCCCCGCGAAGGGAACACCCGCACGGACCGCATGAGCTTCCCGGTGCTCGACTCCCAGGCCCAGCCGGAAGTCCGCGCCGGCCGCAGCCCCATCACCAGCCCGGAAACCAAGGAGCGCGAGGCTATGGGCCGGGTCTCCAGCATCTTCTCGGACGCAGGCGGCTTCAGTTGGACCGGCTACCGCGTCCCCGTGGCCGGCCGCTATCGGATTAAGGTAAAGGGTTACTCCATCTGGGTCAGCGGCGGCGGTATCGACCACTGGAACTTCACCGGCTTCGGACCCCAGAAGACTGCCTACCTCTATACTCCGCGTATGGAACGGCCCAACTCCGATGAGGTGTGGCCCGGGCGGCGAAACGAACCCATTGCGGTCTACGCCCAAAGTTCGGGCCAGTCGCGCCCGCTCGGCGAGTTTGATTTCACGCCGGAACCGTCCGTGCATCAAGTGGAGGTCCATCTTGCGGCCAACGAGGTGATCCAGACCGACGGTATGCGTCTGTTCCGCACCCGCGTCAACGGCAGCGAACTCGAGTACGTCAACCCGCTCGCCACCCCGGAAGGCATGCCCGGCGTCGCCTTCCAATGGCTCGAAGTGGAGGGCCCGCTGTACGACGAAACCTCCCACGCCGGCTACAAACTTCTCTTCGATAATCTCCCGCTGCGCCGCGTCGAGGAGAACGGCCTCAGCGTCCCCGTCGTCGCCCCCCGGCCTCCTGGTGACGCCGGCGGCTTCCGCAGCCGCGCCCCGCGGATGCAAGATGTCAATGTCGAAGTCGAGACCAAGCAGCCGCGCGAAGACGCCCGCCGCCTGCTCCGCGCCTTCCTCGCGCAGGCCTATCGCGCCCCCGCCGATCCGGCGGATGAGCAGCGCTTCTTCGAACTCTTCGAGCAGCAGTTCGCCGCGGGCCGCGGCTTCGCCAAGTCGCTCCTCGCCGCCTATACCGCTGTCCTCAGCTCACCTGGTTTTCTCTACGTGCAGGAGGCGCCCGGCAAGCTCTCGAACTACGCGCTGGCCACCCGTCTCGCGCTCTTTCTGTGGAACTCCCCGCCCGACGCCGAACTCCGCTCCCTCGCCGCTGCCGGCCGGCTCAGCAACCCCACTGTCCTCCGCGCCCAAACCGAGCGCCTTCTCAACCATCCCCAATCCAGCCGGTTCATCGAGGCCTTTTCCGACTACTGGCTCGACCTCCGCAAGATCGACGACACCTCCCCTTCCACCACGCTCTATAACGACTACGAACTCGACGATCCGCTCAAGCTTGCCGCCGTCGAAGAGACCCGCCTCTTCACTGCCGAACTCTTCCGCCGCAACCTGCCCGCCCGCACCGTCATCAACTCTGACTTCACCTTTCTCAACGAACGCCTCGCCCGCCACTACGGCATCCCCGGCGTCACCGGCGCCACCATGCGCCGCGTTACTCTACCCCCCGATTCCGTCCGCGGCGGGCTGATGACGCAAGCCAGCGTCCTTAAAGTGACCGCCAACGGCACCACTACTTCGCCCGTTCTCCGAGGCGTGTGGATCATGGAGCGAATCCTCGGCTTCCACACCGCCCCGCCCCCGGGCGTCCCGGCGGTCGAACCCGACATCCGCGGCGCGGTGACCATCCGCCAGCAACTCGATAAACACCGCGCGGACCCCTCCTGCGCCTCCTGCCACCGCAAGATCGACCCCCCCGGCTTTGCGCTCGAAAGCTTCGACGTTTTCGGCGGCTACCGCACTCGCTACCGCGCCGCCGTCGATAACGCCAAGCCCGAACCCGGCGTCGGCTTCTCCGGCCAGCGCTTCGCCTTCCATTACGCCCTGCCCGTCGATTCCGCCGGCGCCCTCGATGGAGGCGGCAGCTTCCGGGACATCCGCGAATTCAAAAAGCTCCTCCTCGAAAAGGAGGAACAGACGGTCGCTCGCAACCTCGCAAGCCAGCTCCTCGTCTACTCCACCGGCGCCCCCATCGGCTTTGCGAACCGCTCTCACGTCGACCAGATTCTTCTTCGTTCCCGCAACTCCCAGTACGGAGTTCGCGACATCGTCCACGGCATCGTCCAAAGCACTCTCTTCCAATCCAAATGACGCCCCATAACCCCGGACCCCGCTTTCGCTCCCTCTCCCGCCGCACCCTGCTCCGCGGCGCCGGCGTCTCGCTCGCCCTGCCGTTCCTCAACGCCATGGCCCAGCCCTCCCCCAAGCCCGCCGCCGTTCCCCGCCGCATGTTCGCCATCTGCAACAACCTTGGCCTACTCCCCGGTGAATTCTTTCCCACCGGCGCCGGGCGCAACTACACCCCCTCCCCCTATCTGAAACTCCTCGCCGATCACCGCGACCACTTCACGGTCTTCTCCGGCGTCTCGCATCCCAACGTCGATGGCGGGCACCCCGCCGATATCAGCTTCCTCACCGCCGCCCCCCACCCGGCCAGCAGCTCCTTCCGCAACACCATCTCGCTCGATCAGTACATCGCCGAACGAATCGGCATCCAGACCCGGTTCCCCTCGCTCACCCTCGCGGTCAACACTGGTTTCCGCTCGCTTTCTTGGTCCGGCAGCGGCGTCGCTATCCCGCCCGAACAGAGCGCCGCCGGCGTTTTTCGGCAGATGTTCATGCAGGGAACGCCGCAGGAGATCGATGCCAAGATCGCCGAACTCGATACCGGCCGCTCCATTCTCGATACCGTCGCCGGCCAGGTCCGCCGCCTCGAACAGAACGTTGGCGCCGAAGACCGGGCCCGGCTCGATCAGTATTTCTCAAGCGTCCGTGACCTCGAAAGCCGCCTGCAGGCCTCGCGCGGTTGGGAACGCAAACCGAAGCCCGTCGTGAAAGAGGCCGAGCCTCAGGACCTCCCCAACCCGTCCCTCTACATGGCCAAGGTCGCCCAGATGTACAGTCTCGTCCGCCTGGCCTTTGAAACGGACTCCACCCGCGCGGTGACCCTGATGCTCGATAGCGTCAGCTCGCCCGTGCTGCAGATCCGCGGCGCCACCATCAACGACGGCTATCACAACCTCTCGCACCACGGAAAATCGGAGGACAAGCTCTCGCAACTCCGCCTGATCGATACGTGGCACATGCGCCTCCTCGCCGATCTGTTCAAGGGGCTGCAGGCGGTCCAGGAGGGGGGCGAAACCCTGCTTGATCGTTCGATGGTCCTGTACGGCTCCAACCTCGGCGACGCCAATGCGCACTCCACCAGCAACATGCCCACGCTGCTGGCCGGGGGAGGCTTTAAGCACGCCGGCCACTTGGCCTTCAACCGGGAGCAGAACTATCCACTGCCCAATCTCTTCGTCTCGATGCTCCAGCGCATGGGCATTGAGACGGACCGTTTCGCCTCGGCCACCGGTACGATGACCGGCCTCGAAATGAAGGCAAGCTAGCGATGCGCCGGTTCCTGCTGCTCTTCCCCCTCCTCGCTGTTGCACAAGTCGCTCCGGTGGTCGTTGACTTTGAAGCCCCTGCGGTCCTCCTCTCCCCGGGCGACAAGGCCAATCGCGTGGAAAAATGGGAGGAGAAGGGCGTCGTTTTCGAACTCGCCCACTCTCCGCAAAAGACCAAAGCGAAGGGCCTCGTGATGTTCTTCGAGCACCTCTCTACCGGCAAAAAGGGCATCGGCTGCGCCATGGCTCTCGAGCAGATTCCGGTGCGCGCGGCCTTCGCCAAACCTGCGTCTGCGGTCACCGTTACTTTCTGGGGCTCCACCGGAACGCCCGCGTTGCTGGAGGCGTTCGATGAGCAAGGCAAGGTAGTGGATCGCGCCTCGCTCCCTGCGGCGCCGGGCCGCAAGGCGCCCGGCGATCCGGTTCCTACCTTCACGCTCACGGTGCACGCCAAGCGCATCGCTGCCATCCAGTTCTCCGGCCCCCGGCCGGGCGAGTATCTGGCCGCCGATGAGGTCCGGTTCACTCCTGTCGATTAGAGTGGCTGCGCAACGCGCGGTCGAGATCGGCCCAGAGATCTTCGACGCCCTCGATACCCACGCTCAGTCGCAGGAGCGTGGGAGGCAGGTGTTCCTGGCCGGAGATGGCGGCCCGCCGTTCGATGGTTGATTCCACGGCGCCCAGGCTGGTCGCATGTTGGATCAGCTTCATCGCCGCGCAGACCGCATTGGCCGTCGCCGCGTCCCCGCGGACGTCGAACGAGATAATCGTCCCGAAGCCTTTGAGTTGACGCCGCGCCGCCTCATGCGTCGGGTGGCTCGGCAGACCCGGATATCGCGTCTGCGTCACCATCGGGTGGCGCTCGAGCCGTTCGGCGAGAGTCTTCGCGTTGCTTTGCGCCCGTTCGAGGCGGATCGCCAAGGTGCGGGCGCCGCGAGCCGCAAGGAACGTTTCCATGCTTCCTGGCGTGGCGCCGCCCAGTTCCCTCGTCATGCGCAGCGCCGCATGCAGATTCGCGGTGCGCGCGGTCACTACCCCGCCCAGCAGATCCGAATGTCCGCCAATCAACTTCGTCACCGACTGAATCGAAAGGTCGGCGCCGAGAGCTAGCGGCCGTTGGTTCAGCGGTGTGGCAAACGTGTTGTCCACTGCTACGATTGAGCCCGCCTTGCGTGGCGCGGCGCAGATCACATCCAGGTCGGCAACCGTCAGCAACGGATTCGTGGGCGATTCGAGCCAGATGAGGTCGGCAATCGCACTCATCTCGAGCCAGCGGGCGGTGTCGGTTACGGCGAGTCGCTGCACGGTCCACCGGCCCCGGCTCTGCCCGGCTTGGGCGAGACTCGCGGCGCCTTGATAGCAGTCGTCCGGTATCGCCACCACCGAGCCGGTGGGAAGCTGGTCGAACACCGCCGCGATTGCCGCCATGCCAGAAGCGAATGCTACGGCATGTCCCCCTTCAAGACCGCCGACAATCTCCTCCAAGGCATCCCAACCCGGTGTGCCATCATCGCGAGAGTACGCCCGGCTGTCGCCCAGCACAAAATTAGAGGCCAGGACCGGTGGCACGTTGAGCGGCGAGCCCGGCCGCCTGTCTCGACCAGCAGAAACCACCCAGGACTCCGCAGAGGTCCCTTCGTCCAGTTCGGATTTCGCTTCGTTCTTTGAGACCATCGTCGCTCTGTTCCTTCACCAGCTATGGATCTTACACAGCCGGCGAAGGATCGCCGCTGCCCAGCACCGCATACCGCAGCTCCACGAACCCCGCGCCCATCTGCCGCGCGGACACCAACTGTAACGGTGGATCAATCACCCGGCGAGGCAACAACGGCTTCCCTCGTCCCAGCGTCACTGACCCCACTTGCACAATGATCTCGTCCAGCAACCCGACATCGAGGAACTGACCCACCAGTTCGCCGCCGCCCACCACCCAAATGTTCTGGCCGCCCGCGGCCTCTCGCATTGCCGCGTGCACCGGCCGTACGTCCCCGCGCACTATGCGGATATCGACGCCTTCGAGCAGCGGTAGCTCCCGGTTTGAGAAGACCCACGTCGGTTGCGTGTAGGGCCATGCCGAACCCACCATCGCCTCGGCCTCGGCGGCGTGCCCCAAAATCCATTCGTAGGTTGCTGATCCCATCGCCAGCGCCCCTACTTCCGCAATGAAGGCCGGGTAACTTGACCCTTCCGGATCGCCCAGCGCCGACAGCCATTCTATGGAATCATCCTCGGTGGCGATAAAGCCGTCCAGGCTGGTGGCCGTGTAGTACTGAGTCTTCATTCCGACAAGTTTAGTCAGACAGGGAGGCGATCGAAACTCCCCGGAATCGATCGCCTCCCGCCCCTCACTTCGGCGTCACATGAATCAAGGCCCCCGGGTTGGCGTCCTCGATCATCCACAATGAGCCATCCGGAGCCTGCTCCACGTCGCGAATGCGCTTACCCACATCCCAGCGTTCCGCCGTCTTCGCCCCGCCCTTGCCGTCAAACACAATCCGGTTCAGCGAATGCGTCCCCAACCCGCTGATGAACCCGCTGCCGTCCCACTGCGGGAACATCTTCTTGCCGCGGTAGAACATCAGGTTGCCCGGCGCGATCACCGGCACCCAGTACAGCACCGGCTTGGTGAACTCCGGCCGGGTGTTATGGCTGGGAATCGGCACCTCGTTATAGTTCATTCCATAGGAGACCTCGGGCCAGCCGTAGTTCTTGCCCTTCTCAATCAGGTTCAGCTCATCGCCGCCGCGCGGCCCATGCTCCACTTCCCACAGTTCGCCGCTCGGCGAAAACGCGAGGCCATACGGGGCGCGGAAGCCGGTCGCCCAGGTTTCGGCGGGGGTCAGGTTCGGGCCAGGGAAGGTGTAGGTGCTCACCGTCGATGCCGACTTTGCCAACTCTGTGTCCCGGGGCGGATCAATCAGCGGAATCGTGCTGGCGCCTGTCTTGCCGTAATTCGGATTGCCCGGCGCGGGTTTCCCATCGAGCGTCAGGCGTAGAATCTTGCCCACGGGCTGGTTCGGATCCTGGGCTGGACTCATACGCTGCCGGTCGCCAACGGCCATATAGATGTACTCGCCATCCGGAGAGAAAGCAATTTGTCCGCTAGCCTGGCCGCCCTTGCCCCGGGGCATCTGGCGCCAGATCACCTGCAGATCCAGCAACCGCGGCACCCGTCCCGCGTTGAGCTTGGCCTTGGCGAGCACTTGACTGCCGCCGTACTCGCCAGGCTCGATGTAGGTCAGGTAGATCGACTCATCGGTGGCAAACTTCGGCGAGACGAACACGCCGAGCATGCCATTCTGCCCCTGCCAGTAGACTGGCGGCGAGCCGGCCAGCGGAGCGATCTTTTCTCCCTGAGCCGATACAAGCCAGACGGGCCCGATTTTTTCGGTGATCAACATGCGCCCATCCGGGAGGAAGGCGATCCGCCAAGGCAGCGAGAACGTAGCCACCGTGGTCATTTTGAATGGAATTTCCGGTTCGGGCTTTTGGGTGCCCACATTCACCTGAGTCCACGCTGCGGTAGACCCCAGGGCGAGCAGCAGCGCCGCGTTCGCCAGTTTCATTATTAATCTCCTTGCTTAACAAACTACCAGTCCCAACAGATCGGATGCAGCTAAAGCCGTCAGTGCTACAGGATTCCACCCGGTCGAGTGCCGGCTCTCGTATCCTGAAGCATGGTCGTTCTGGCCCGGAAAGTCAGCCAAGCAGGACCCGCGCGTTCTCCGGTTCCAGGACCATCCTTGCGGCCAAGTGGCCATTGCCCGGATCAGTGTTCTTCCTAGCGCCAAGGGACCGGGCGCTCTTCATGCCGAAGAGGTCCTCGAAGTGAATGCCGCGGAGGAGACGCTGCGCCGGTGGCGGGTGCCCGTCGATTCGTATCCGCTGGCTATCCGAGGGGACTCCCTCGTCTTCCAAAACGGGGTGGTCACCTATCGCGTCGATCCGCACGGACGCTTTGCGCTCTACCCTGGCCGCAGGCCGGCCCCTACCGCTCCCTCGAAGAGTTGCTCCGGTGGGCTGGATTTTCCCAACAGCAGTTACGTGGTATGCCAAACCCTTACTGACCTCATCACCGGCCAACCGAGGCGAGTTCGATTCGAGGCGCCCTGCACCTGAATTCAAATGGTCAACGTCGGCCATCGCACCAGTCGAAGCGGAAGCCGCGAAATTGTCCCCGGCCCACATTGATGCGAAAGCGCTACACTCTCGGGAGAAACGAATCCATGGTCAATACCAAAGTATTTAAAATGGCTTTCGCCAGCGTCTATCCGCACTACATCGCCAAGGCGGAAAAGAAGGGACGCACCAGGGAAGAGGTGCACGCGATCATCCACTGGCTGACGGGATACGACGAAGCAGCGCTGCAAAAGCAGATCGAAACGAGAACAGACTTCGCAACCTTCTTCGCCCAAGCGCCCCAAATCAACCCGAACGTGTCGAAAATCACTGGTCTCATCTGCGGATACCGTGTCGAAGAGATTGAGGATCAGCTCATGCAACAGATCCGCTACCTCGACAAACTCGTCGATGAGCTGGCAAAGGGAAAGGCCATCGACAAGATTTTGAGGAAGTGAGCACGCCACCGCCACGACTACCCGCGTAACCCCTCTGAAACCTGAAGTCACCGCTTGCGCTCGGCGAAAAAAAGGGATAGAGTCTCCAACCATGCTCAGAGGTTTGTTTCCGCGTATTGCCCAGTTGGGCCTCCTGACCCTTGCTATCGCTACCCTCAGCTTCGCGCAAAGCGAGCGCGGCCTGATTGCGGGTACCGTTACCGATCAATCCGGCGCCGCCGTTCCTTCCGCCGAAGTCGTCGTCGTGAACACGTCCACCAATGCCACGTTCAAAGTCACTGCTTCCTCTACCGGAGAGTTCTCCGCGCCGAACCTGATCCCCGGCGCTTACCGGGTCACGGTTTCAGCCACCGGCTTCAAGCGCGTCGTCCAGCAGAACGTTATCGTCGCGGCCTCCTCTTCAGTTCGCCTCGAACTGCAGCTGCAGATCGGCCAAGTCTCCGAACAGATCGAAGTCATCGGCAATGCCGCTTCGGTCCAGACCGATACCGCCAAGGTCTCCACCCAAGTCCAGAACAAACTGGTCGACGAGCTTCCGCTCGTTGTCGCCGGCTCCATGCGCAGCCCCTTCAACCTCGTCGCCGTCGCGGCCGAAGCCCGCGGCGACGGCCAGCGCCTCTCGCTCGGCGGCGGCCAGGCCGCTTCCTGGGACGCGACGCTCGACGGCCACTCCGTCGGCACCAATCGCTCCGGCGACACCGCCGAAGCGGCTCTGAACACGCCCTCCGTCGAAGGCCTCACCGAGTTCTCCGTTGATACCAACGGCTTCAAAGCCGAGTACGGCCAAGCCGGCGGCGGCGTCATGACCTTCGCCTCGAAGTCCGGCACCAACGACATCCACGGCACCGTCTACAACTTCCTGCGCAACGACGCCATGGACGCCCGCGGCTTCTTTGCCGCCCGCCGCTCCGTCTACCGCCAGAACGACTTCGGCGGCACCTTCTCCGGTCCCGTCCGCATCCCGAAAGTCTACGACGGCCGCAACAAAACCTTCTTCTTCGTCGCCTACGAAGGCTTCCGCAATCGCGTCGGCGCGAACGACGTCATTCTCTCCGTGCCCACCCCGGAAATGTATCGCGGCGACTTCCGCAACTGGGTCGATCAAGCCAACCGCCAGATCCCGGTCTACGACCCCTCCACCACCCGTGCCAACCCCGGTGGCGCCGGCAATATCCGCGACGTCTTCCCCAATAATCAGATCCCCGCCAACCGCTTCTCTCGCACCTCCTCCGCCATCGCCGGCTTCGGCTCCACCGTCGCCCCCAATCGCGGCTTCGCCCCCGGCACCAGCGGCTACGTCCGCCAGAACTATCTCGTCTCCGGCGGCACCGAAATCACCCCCACCGATAAGTGGTCCGTCAAAGGTGATCAGCTCTTTGGCTCCAACCACCGCCTCAGCTTCCTCTGGAACACCACCGTGTTCCGCCGCAAGCCCGGCCCCGCCGGCGCGCCCGGCCTTGCGTCTACGACGACCTCGACCCCGCACTGCGCGCCATCGTCGA
>LNFE01000145.1 GCA_001464575.1 Acidobacteria bacterium Ga0077553
GGAGGCGACGCCGATGACGTATGAGGGGCGGGACGGGAAGCAGTATGTGGTGATTACGGCTACGGGGGGCGGGTTCTTTAATAATCCGGTGACGGATGATTCCGTGATTGCGTATGCGCTGGAGGGGAAGTAGCGCGGCCGAAGTCTATCGGTCCCGAAAGCAGCCTCGGGCTGTCATAACAGCGCAGACAAAGAAAGTGATGACGCTCCACTTCTGCAAGCGGGTCGCGAGACGGAGTTGACCCAGAACAGGTTCGTTGGGGATGACCTGGCGGCACCAAGCATCGAACAATGCGGCTTGGTAGGCCCTTGTTCGAACAGAAAAGCCCTCTGGCCAGTCAGGCCGATAGGGAACACCTTTCTCCTCTAAAAGCATCTCGATTCGGTGGGCAAGGACATGCAGGTAAATGCTGAACCCCACCCCTCCCGTGAATCCCAGTGCCGCCAGCAGCGCCACGATCTTCCAGCCAACGTTCTCCACCAGAGCACCCACTCCCCATTCAGTCTACAAGCCGCACGCAGGGCTTCTGCCTGCTGGCGTTGCTGGTGCCGGTGGCTCGAATCATGCGCGGAGAGTTGAAGGGCCAGCTATGCCGATGCGGGTTGCCGGTAGATGAAGATGTCCATCCATGAACCCGCCATCCGTTGCTCGCTAACAGCTTCGCTGGTCAGGTACTCCGACGGGTTGGCCGCGGGAGGATGGGCCGGATCGTCCACGCGAACCTTTTCCAGCATTTCCTGGCGGGGCTCGAAGAAGACGACCGCTCCTCCGGGCTTGGCTACCCGGAGCGCTTCCCGGAAGGCTTCGCGGCGGTCGACTTCGTCAATGTGGTGCAGCACGCCAAAGAAGAAAACTGCGTCAAACTCGCCCGGGGCAAAGGGAAGCTTGCTTGCGGCGAAGGCCTGGAAGTCAATGCGGTCGAGTACGCCAACTTCCATCGCCGCCGATGCCCAGTCGCGGCGGGCATAGATCGACCGATCGGTGGCCGGTTCCCCGGTCACGACCCGATAACCCTGGGTGGCGAGGTAGACCGCGCAGTTCCCGCTGCCCGTACCAACATCGAGGATCGTCGCATTCGCCGGTAGGCTCAGGCGCTGCAAGGCCTTCGCAACGTCTTCCGACACGATCTGAAACCTCGGACCGAGGATACTGCTGATTGCCACTCTGCTCATGTACTTTTCTCCTGACACATTTTCTGTGCGTGCGCACACATTTAATTATCGCGAAGCAGTAGAGTAAGTCAAGGGGGAGTTCCGCCGTGGATCCATTTCTTGCGCTGTTCGATCTCGTTGGCGACTTGGCACGACGCCGGCACCAGGCTGGCGAGCGGGGATTTGCCGCGCTGGGGCTGAGTCATACCGAGGCCCGTTTGCTGACGTTACTCCAGCAAGCCGGTGGCGAAGCCGCGCAAGACGTCCTCTCGAATAGGTTGGGTGTCGACCGCAGCAATGCGGTACGGGCGTTGCAGCGCTTGGCACAGAATGGGTATGTTCTCAGGCACAGGGATAAGGCGGACCGGCGTGCGAATCTGATTCAGATGACACCGAAGGGCGGGAAGGTGGTCGTTAAGATCGGGAAACTGCGTGAGGAGTTGGCCCATCGCTTCTTTGGTGAATTGCAGGAACACGAGGCCGGAGTCGTGGTGGATCTGCTCCGCAAGGCCCTGCCGGGAGAGACGGAAGCGGATGATTCGAGCACGGCCAAACGAGTATCCTGAGGCGAACGCCATCAAAGCGGCGACGACGGCGCGCACCGACGGATGAATCCCTTGTCAACAGCCCCAGACCAATCGCTACTCGACGCCCTGCTCGACTCCTGGGACAGGAGCAATACGATTCTCGTGAACCTGCTGCGTTGTCTGCCGGAGGGCGGGCTCCAGGCGCGGGCGATGGCCGGTAGCCCCACCGTCGACGAGATGTTCACGCACATGCACCACGAACGCATGATCTCGGTCGCCGAAGAGGCTCCCGCGTTCGCGGGCGAGGTGCCGGCCAGCGAATGGGTTCCGGATCTCGATGCCGGCCACATCGAAACGTTGCTGACCGACAGCGCCCGCATTGTCCGCGCTGCCGTGCGGAGCAAAGTCGAGCTCGGCGAAGCGATGGAGCTGAACTACGACCATCCCATCCTGCTGCTGCAATTGCTGATGTTCCATGAGGCCTACCACCATGGACAGATCAAGCTGGCCCTGAAAGCGGCCGGCACGCCCATCTCCGATGACCTGGCGGGACCCCTCACCTGGGACGTCTGGCGGCTCAAACACTAAGGCCACATTTTTTGCGGAACCTTTTCGCCTTCGCTCCGTACTGATAGTAGACTGTCTACTATCACAATGAAGACACCGGAGACTGATCGCGTCGAACTGCTGCAGGGCACCCTGGACATGCTGGTGCTCCAAACCCTTCTATTAGGCCCTTCGCACGGCCACGCGATCGCGAAAAGCATTCAACGGGCGAGTGACGACGCGCTGCTGGTGGAGCATGGGTCACTCTACCCTGCCCTGCACCGGCTGGAGCGCCAGGGTTGGCTGACGACGAAGTGGGACAAGGCCCCGGGAAAGAACCGGGAGGTGAAGTACTACCTGTTGACACCAGCAGGAAAAAAGCAGTTGGTAGCTGTGCAGAACAAGTGGGAGCAACTGGTGGCCGCCATTGGGAAGGTGATGCGGACGGCCTAGACCAGCGAGGAGCAAGCGATGAACCGGAAAGAGCGGGACGAGGAGTTGGCGCGGGAGGTGCAGGCGCACCTGGAGATGGAGGCCGAGGAGCAGCGGGAGCAAGGCCTATCCGAAGAGGCCGCGCGGCTGGCGGCGCGGAAAGCGTTCGGCAGTACGGCGCTGGCCATGGAGCGGACGCGGGAGAGCTGGGGGTGGAGCGTGGGAGATTCGGTCTCTCGCCACGTGCGGCAGGCTCTGCGGCGGGCATGGCGGTCTCCGGGGTTTACAGCAACCGTCGCGCTGGTGATCGCGTTGGCGGTGGGAGTGACCACAGCAATCTTCGCGCTGCTCGATGTCGCCCTGCTGAAGCCCCTGCCCTACCCAGAGCCGGAGCGCTTGGCCTATGTGACGGTCTCTTTTGAGGCGGCAGGGCGGGAGGCCGTCGATCAGGTGTTGACGGGGGCGCAATGGGAGGTGCTGCGGGATCATGCCAGCGTGACGGAGCCGGCGGTGTACTCCGAGTGGACCGCGGGCGTGAACTGCGGGGCGGGCGACCGGGCGTTTTTCGTGCAGCAGCAGCGTGTCGGTGAAGCGTTCTTCCGGGTGCTCGGCGTGGCCCCGGCGATCGGCAGAGGATTCACGAAGGAAGAGGACAGTGAGAACGGCCCGCGAGCCGTCGTGCTCAGCGAGAGGCTACGGCGGCGGGTCTTCGGCGAGCGCACCGACGTAGTGGGCCAGAAGTTGCTGCTGCGGGGGGAGCCGTATACGGTGACCGGCGTGATGCCGGCGGAGTTTTCGAGCGGAATGAAGGTGGACCTATGGACCCCGTTACGGGCCTCGCGCACCGGAGAGGGCGAGGGGAACAACTATCAGGCGATGGTGCGTTTGCGTCCTGGCGTGGGAATGGCGGCGGCGCAGGGGGAGATGGACGTGATCTCGAAAGAGTTGCCGCGGCCGAAGGCGAGCCGGGACGGCACCCAATGGATGCCCCGATTCCGCATGCAACCGTTGCAGGAGGGACGGTCAGCGGACTTGCGGCAACCGCTGTTGTTGCTGCTGGGAGCCGTAGCGATGGTGCTGCTCATTGGCGCGATCAACGTCGGCGGTTTGCTGCTGGCGCGGCAGAGCGGCCGGGCCGCGGAGCTGGCCACCCGGATTGCGCTGGGTGCCTCGCGGGCGCAGGTGTTCCGGGACGTGTTGCTCGACAGTATGGTGTTGGTGGCGATGGGCGGGGCGTTGGCCGTGCCGATGGCGTTTGTAGCGCTGCGGGGGCTGCAATGGTTGAACGGCGGGATGTTCTCGCTGGTGGAATCGGCGGTGATCGACGGGCGCTCGTTAGCCGTGGGAATGTTCTGCACCCTGGTTGCGGGGCTGGTGGCGGGATTGATGCCCGCTTGGCAGAGTGTGCGGACGCCGGGGGGCGGCCGGGGCATGGCGGGCCGCCGGAGGATCGTCCCGTTGGGAGTGTTAGTGGCGGGGCAGGTGGCTCTGGTGGTTCCGCTGTTGGTGGGCGCCGGGTTGTTAGGGCGGACCTTCTATTCGCTATGGTCGCTACAGGCCGGCTTTGACCCGAACGATTTGTTGATCGCGCGGGTCTCGCTGCAGGACGCGCGGTACGAATCGCCCGAGAAGGTACGGCGGCTATTCGAGGAAGGCGTCGCTCGGGTGGCGGCGGTGCCGGGAGTCGAGTCGGCGGGGGCGGGACTAACTGTGCCGTTTGAAAGGCAACTGAACCAGGGCGTCCGAGTGGGAGCGCAACCCGTGGCGGGCGAACGGTTCCGGTCGACAAATCTTGTGTACGTCACGCCCACGTATCTGGAGGTACTGCGGATTCCGATCTTGCGGGGGCGTGGGCTCAAGACGAGGGATACGGAGAATTCGGCGCCAGTGGCCGTCGTGAATGAAGCGTTTGTGCGCCGGTTTCTCGAAGGGCGGGACGGGGTGGGCGAGTTTATCCGATTGGGCGGCCCAAAGCCGGTGCAGATTGTCGGCGTGACCGGAAATACAGCGCAGCGGAATTCTGAGCGGGGCGCTCCGATCGAGTCGACGCCAGTGGCCTACATCCCGGTCTCCCAGATGACCAACTTCGCCTTGGTCCATCAGTGGTTCTCGCCTGCCTGGATTGTGCGGAGCAAAGCGCAACCGGAGATGTTGGCCCGGGAGTTGGAGCGGGTGATGTCGCAGATGGACCCGATGCTACCGCTTTCCAAGTTCACCACGCCGCAGGCGCTGAAGAGTCAGGCGCTAGGGATACAACGCCTGTTGCTTTCCCTCTTGGCCGCTTTATCGGGACTGGGCTTGCTGCTGTGTGTCCTGGGAGTCTACGGACTGGTGGCCAGTGCCGTGGTGGAGCGGACGCGTGAGATGGGGATCCGCCTGGCGCTGGGGGCCAGTGTGGCGGGTGTGATCCGGCAGGCGATGCGGCCGGGACTGCGGTGGGCAGTGGCCGGGGTGGCCGCGGGAGTACCACTGGTCTAGGTGTTTCGGCGTGGGATCCGTGGACCTACGCCAGCATTGCCGGGGTGCTGCTCGGCGCGGTGGTGGCCGCGAGCTTGCTGCCGGCCTTGGCGCTGGCGCGGCTCGATCCCGCGGAAACGTTGCGATGTGAGTAGGGGCTCCGATCGCTCTGTTAATCAAATTGATACATTGCGCTGCTAGCCTCGGGGAGGGATATGATTCCTCGCCGACTTGTTCTTGCGGTGCTCGCCAGCCTCTCCTGCGGCCGGTCGCGGATACGCTCCGTGATCCGTTCGGCTGGTTCCGATACCGTGGTGAATTTGGCGCAAGCCTGGGCGGAAGCCTATGCCGACGTGGAACCCACGGTCTCAGTGGAAGTATCCGGCGGCGGATCTGGGACCGGGCTCGCCTCTCTCATCGATGGCGCCGCGGACCTTGCCAACTCCAGCCGCCGCATTGAACGGGAAGAGCGCGAAGCCGCACAGCACAAGCGCGGGGTGGACCCGGTGGAGTGGATTATCGGCCACGACGCCTTGGCCGTCTACGTTCATCGCGACAATCCGCTAAACGAAATCACGATCCCGCAACTCGCCGCTATTTATGGTGCGGACGGCCAAATCACTCGCTGGTCGCAGCTCGGCCCCGGGCTGCCGGACGAGGAGATTATCCTGATCAGCCGGCAGTCCAACTCAGGCACGGCGCAGTACTTCCGCCGCGCCCTGCTGGGCAGTAAAGGCGACTTCCGCCAGGGTACGCGCGACCTGAATGGGTCCAAAGAAGTTGTTTCGTTGATCGGAGAGACCTTGGCGACGATCGGTTATTCCGGTATGGGATACGACAGTGACCGGGTGAAGATGCTGGCCGTATCAGCTGGCCCTGGCAAACCGGCTTATGCGCCAACACTCGAAAACGCGCTGTCGGGACGCTACCCCATCTCGCGCCCCCTGTACGTCTACACCCTCGGCCAGCCCGTCGGCGAACTGCGGCGCTACTTGGACTGGACCCTGTCCCCACCGGGCCAGCAGGTGGTCATCAAAACCGGATTTGTACCCGCGAGCCCCGTCGCATGAAGCCCCTTCGCCGCAGCATTTTCGACCGTTTGCCCGAGCTCCTCATCGAAGGGGTGATTCGCCTCTGCGGCGTCAGCGCCATTCTGCTGGTGTTCGGAATCTTCTTCTTCGTGTTTCGGGAGGCGTATGGCCTGCTGCCCAGCGGTGACTTCCGGCTGGGCCATTTCCTGTTCGACTCGCATTGGAACCCCGCCAGCCAGTCCGGCCCCGCCTATGGCACCTTGGCGCTCCTGGCGGGCACGGCGAGCGTGACGGTGCTTTCGATGGCGATTGCGATCCCGTTCGGCCTCGGCTCGGCGATCTATCTCTCGGAGTTCTGCGTTCCCTATCGCCGCGAAACGTTGAAGGTGGTCATTGAGATTTTGGCGGCGATTCCGTCCGTCGTTTGGGGCTTTATCGGGTTGATGGTGATGAACCCGCTGATCATTGCGGTGACCGGCGCGCCCATTGGCCTGAACATTTTGAACGGCGGGCTGCTGCTGGCGCTGATGAGCATCCCCATCATCGCTTCGCTGGGCGAAGACGCTTTGAAAGCCGTGCCCGACTCCTATCGGGAGGCGGGACTTGCCTTGGGCGCCAGCCGCTGGCAGTTGGTTTACCGGGTGCTGCTTCCCGCCGCGCGGCCGGGTTTGCTCGCCGCGGTGCTGCTTGGCTTGGGCCGGGCCGTTGGCGAAACGATGGCCGTATTGATGGCGACCGGCCACAGCGTCCGCATCCCCACAAGCGTTCTAGACTCGGTTCGAACGCTCACGGCCACCATCGCCGCGGAACTGGGCGAGGCCTCCGTCGGATCGCACCACTACCAACTTCTTTTCCTGGTTGGAATCTATCTCCTCGCGATTACGTCCGCGTTTAATCTCGCCGCGGACTTCCTCGTGCGGGGCCGCCGCCGGAGTTCCCGATGAAGCCCGCGATTGCTCGGAGTTCGATCACGCCGCGGTTTTCGGAAACTCCAGCCATCGCCCGGCGGCTCCTCGAAGAGCGGATCGCCCGGCGCCTGCTGGCGGGCGTTCTGACAGCCAGCTTAGTGCCCCTGTTCGCCATCCTGATCTACCTGGTGTGGCAGGCCGCGCCGATGCTTTCTTGGGGTTTTCTGGTGGAATCGCCGCGGGACGGCATGCGGTCCGGCGGGCTGTGGCCCGCGCTGCTCGGCACGCTCTACCTGGTGGGCGCCGCGCTGGCGGTGGCGACTCCAGTGGGGATTCTGGCCTCGGTCTACCTGAATGAATATGCGCGACCGGGCCGTTTCTCCCGGATCGTCAATCTGGCCGTGATCAATCTTGCCGGGGTACCCAGCATCGTCCACGCGCTGTTTGGGCTCGGCGCGTTTGTGGCTTTCGCGGGATTTGGCCGCTCGATTCTGGCCGCGTCGCTGACCTTGGCCGTCATGTCCTTACCGGTGATTATCGCCAGCACGACAGAGGCGCTGAAATCGGTGCCGCAGTCGTTTCGCGAAGCGTCCTGGAACCTGGGTGCCACGCGCTGGCAGACGACCCGCCACATCGTGTTGCCGAACGCCTTGCCCGGCATTTTCACCGGGATCATTCTGATGGTTTCCCGTACGGCGGGGGAGACGGCGCCGGTGCTGTTCACGGGCGCTGTGTTCTACAAATCCATTGCGGGGGGCGATCTGTTCGCCTATAACCTGCTCGACCAGTGCATGGCGTTGTCCGTCCACCTGTTCACCGTTTCCACGCAGGTGCCCAACGTCCCCGAAGCGCTGCCGTACGCCATCGCGGTGGTGCTGGTGGCGACGGTGCTGGGCGTGAATGCGCTTTCGATTGCCCTGCGTGTTTATCTGCGGAGCCGGAAGAATTGGTAGACCACATTCTCGCCGTCTCCGACCTGACGTTGCGCTACGGAGACCAGACCGCGCTGAACGGCATCTCGTTCGAAGTACCGCGATTTGAGATCTTTTCGATCATCGGTCCGGCGCAGTCCGGCAAGTCGTCGCTGCTGCGGATTCTGAACCGGACGATTGACTTCAACGCGGAGGCGCGGGTGACGGGGAGTGTGCTGCTTGACGGCGAGCAGGTGCTGACGACGCCGCATGTGCATGATCTGCGCCGGAAGGTAGGTATGGTGGCGCCACTTCCCGTGGGTCTGCCGCTTTCGATCTACGATAACGTTGCCTTTGCCCCGCGGCTGGCGGGGGTGAAGAACAAAGGCGACCTGGATGGACTGGTGGAATCATGCCTCCGCCAGGCGGCGCTTTGGGACGAGGTGAAAGATCGTCTGGATCAACTGGGCACCCGGCTCTCCGGCGGCCAGCAGCAGCGGCTGACGATTGCACGGGCGCTATCGCACTCGCCGGATCTGCTCTGCCTGGACGAGTTTTCGATTGCGATCGATCCGGTGACGACGATGCGGATTGAAGAGGTGCTGCGCGAGCTCAAGAGCAAACTGACGATCATCCTGGTGACCAATCTGATTCAGCAGGCACGCCGGTTGAGCGACCGGACCCTGTTCCTATGGAACGGATCGATTATCGAGCAGGGGACTACGGAGGCGATTTTCTCCGACCATCCGGCCAACTCGCTGACGTTCGACTATATTCGCGGGGCGTTCGGATGAACTGCATCGAGGTGGACGGGCTGAATCTTTGGTACGGAGCATTTCAAGCGCTACGCAAAGTCAGCGTCCGCATTCGGGCGCGGCAGATCACCGCGCTCATCGGTCCCTCCGGCTGCGGCAAGTCCACGTTGCTGCGCACGTTCAACCGCATCAGTCAGCGGGACCCCGCGGTACGGGTGGAGGGTTCGGTTCGCATTTTGGGCGAGGAGATTTTCTCCCCCGAAGTTTCGCTGATCGCGCTGCGACGGGCGGTGGGAATGGTGTTCCAGCGGCCCAACCCGCTGCCGATTTCGATCTTCGAAAACGTGGCCTTCGGGCTACGGATTCATGAGCCCGATACGCCTGTGGACGCGGCCGTCGAAGAGGCGTTGACCGCGGTTGGCCTTTGGGAGGATCTTCGTTTCCGGCTGCACAGTCCGGCGACGGAACTAGCTCTTGAACAGCAGCAACGGCTTTGCATCGCCCGGCTGCTGCCACTGAAGCCGGAGATCATTCTGTTGGACGAACCCTGCTCGGCGCTCGATGCGCAGGCGACGCTGGCGATTGAGCAGTTGCTGGGGCGGCTGGCGGCGGAGTACTCGATTGTGATTGTCACGCACAGCATGGCGCAGGCGCGGCGCGTGAGTGCGGAGTGTTTCTTCATGCTGCTGGGAGAGGTGGTGGAGCACGGGCCGACCGAGCAACTGTTCACGAACCCGCGGGATGCGCGGACGGGCGATTACATTGCGGGGCGGTTCGGATAGGTGAGTTAGATCTCTTGGCCGCAAGTGATGCGATGGCCGTCGGGGGTGGTGAGTCCAAACTCACGGAGACCCCAGGGTTTGTCGGCGGGCGGTGAGAGCAGAAGGGCGCCCTTAGCGGCGAACTCGCGGTAGAGCTCGTCGATGCCTTCGACGTTCCAGTAGGCAAAGTAGGAGTGATTTGCGAGTTCGCTGGCGGCGCGATCGTCCGGGCATTCCCCGATCATGAGCCGGATGCAATCGCGAGAGAGGAAGCTCCACCCGGCGGCGTCGATGGGGTCTTGGATGAAGCCAAGGACGTCGATGTAATAACGGGTAGAGATGGTCAGGTTGCGGACGGCGAGGACGAAGCGGGCGTTGACGATTTGCGGCATAGGCAATTATGGCTTGCCGGATCGTCCGGCCGCCTCAACCGTTAGGGTGGGGTCGGCGCCGTCCCAGGTGACGTCGGCGGTGGGGCCGTAGGTGGGGAGGACGGGTTGATCGCGGAGACGTTGGTAGACGGTTAGCTGGGTACGGTGGTGCGCGGTGTGGAGAACGCGGCGCCAGAATACCCAGATGCGTTCGCGCTCGACGTCGAAGAACGGGACGCGTTGGTGCCACCACGTGGAGGGCTGGCTGGCGAGATAGGCCAAGCGGGGCCGGGCGAGTTCGACGAGGCGGGCGGCGTAGGCCGCGGGGTTTGGCTCAGTCGGGAGGATTTCGGCTGGCGGTGGTTCAGGGGTACCGAGAAACTCGCCGAAGAAGCGGCGTTCGGAGAGGAGTTGGTGGGAGAGGATCTCTTGCACTGTGCTGGATTTGGGGTGGGGCCGGTACGGGATCGCTTCCGGAGGCAGCGCCGTCCAAACGGAGAAGGTCTTGTTGGTCTCGCTCACGTAGGTATCCAGCAGGTGTTGGTAGGTGGGGTCGGCGGCAATGGGGACGTCGGTCAGGACAGATTGGGGGTAGGTCATGGGCATAGTGATTATTGTGCGGGAATCGGGCACTTGCAGGACCGGTGTGGGGTCTATCGGAAAATGTGGCTGGCTCAAGTGGCAATCGGGGTGGGCTTTCTGGTGCTGGGCACCGGACAGTTTCTCCTGTCGGAGTCGATGGTGGCCCAGCAGGCGAGCCGCAAAGGATGGCCGCCGGTTTCGATAACCCCGTTTACGGACAGGGTTGCCGATCCGGGCGGATTTTGGAGTTCGCCGGAGGGAGAGGATGGCGAACTCAGTCGCGGACCCAAGACGGGCGACCGGGTCGTAGCCGTCGAAGGAGCGCCGTTTACGGGGATGGCCAGCTATCTGGTTCGCTATTGGAAACGGCCGCGGAGCGCAGGGATCACGATGACCTTTCAGGACCAGGCAGGCGTAGAGCGGACGTGGACGAGCCGGCCGAG
>LNFE01000146.1 GCA_001464575.1 Acidobacteria bacterium Ga0077553
GGGGTGGTGATCTTTTGTTAGTGCAACTTTCTGAAGTGTCGGTCACCTACCGGCTCCAACAGCGGGAAGAGGTGAAGGCGTTGCGCGGTTTGACGTGCACCCTACGCCGGGGCGAAGTGGTTGGCGTGCTGGGGAGATCGGGAAGCGGCAAGAGCACTTTGGGTAGGCTGCTGACGGGAGCGTTGCCCGAATCAGCAAGGATTACGCAGGGGGCGGTGACTTGGGACGGCGGAAGGGGGCGAGCGGCGAGTATTCCGCAGAGCCCATCGGCTGTCTTTAGCCCCTTTCTGCGCTGTGGTGAGCAGGTGCGGGATATTCTCCTGGCGAACGGCCAAACGGTGGGATCGGCTGATGAGCGGGTGAAGACCCTGCTACAGGAGGCGGGGTTGCCGCCGCAACGACAGGTTGATCTGGCGTTTCCCCATGAGTTGAGCGGGGGCGAATTGCAGCGGGTGGCGGTGGCCCGGGCACTCGCGATGGGTCCTGCGCTTTTGGTCGCTGACGAGGCGACATCCGCGCTCGACATGATCCAGGCCTCGTCTTTGCTGGATCGGATGAAGAAGATCCGGGAAGAGGCCGGCGTAACGATTCTCTGGATCACGCATGATCCCAGTGAACTGTTTCACTTCGCAGACCGTGTATTCACGATGGCGCAAGGGTGCATTGCGGAAGAGGCGAGTGCGGCGGAGTTTGCGGACGGCCGCATGGGGCCCTTGACGGGAGCGCTACTGGGTTCGATGGGCGCGCTGGGGGCTGGACGGGTGGGGCCGCAAAGATGAGCGAGGCAATTTTGGTGGCGCAAGGCCTCGAAAGGCGGTATCGCAGGGCGTGTGCGCTGGACGGCGTTTCGGTCTCGATCAGCGCAGGGGAGTCGTTGGCTATTGTGGGCGAGTCCGGTTGTGGAAAGAGTACCTTGCTGCGCTGTTTGGCGGGACTCGAGCGGGCGGATGCCGGGAGTGTGCATTTTGGAGGAGCCGAAGTTTCTCCGTTGCGAGGCGAGGACCGGAAGCGCTTTTGTCGAAGCGTACAGCTGGTGCTGCAGGACGCCACGCGGGCGCTGAACCCTTGGTGGAGTGGCCTGACGCTGGTGAGAGAGCCGCTCGACCTGCTCCGGCGGGATCTGTCTATGCCAGAACGGGAAACTGTGGCTCGGTGCTGGATGGACCGGGTGGGGCTTCCTGCGAGTGTCGTCGAGCGGCTGCCGGGGGAGTTAAGCGGGGGGCAGAGGCAACGGCTGCTTCTCGCCCGAGCGATGACGCTGTCCCCTTCGGTCTTGTTGTTGGATGAACCACTGGCGGGACTCGATCCGCCGATCCAGGCTGCCATCCTGGAGTTGCTAAAGGGGTTGCGGTCGGAGCGGCCGCTGGCGACTGTGTTGGTGACTCATTCCTTGGGCGCGGCGGCCCAAGGCGCCGAGCGGATTGTGGTGATGCGGAGCGGCAGGCTGGTGGAACAACAGACTATGACAGCCTTCCTGGCCGGGCCGCAAGACCCCTACAGCCGGGAGATCCTTGCCGGTTGGCAGGCGCGCCAGGCAAATTTTGTGAAATCTCCCCCAATCAAATCAAGTGGATCCGCGCACTAAGTGAGAGAGCCGATGCCCGCAACGCAAACATCTGAACGGGTTCCCGGGTGGGTCTCCGTCGTCTTGTCTCGTTCGCTGCAGGCAGCGGTCACGCTTGGACTCCTATCGTTCTGTAGTTTCGCCCTGTTTGAGTGGATTCCCGGGGATTTCCTGACGGAGACCGCGGCGAGTCCGGCAGTTTCGCCGGAGACACTTGCAGGTCTGCGCGACCGGTACGGGCTGGACACGCCGCTGGGGATTCGCTACGCCAGTTGGCTCGAAGGGCTGACCAGAGGGCAGCTTGGTCCGAGCTTGTCCTACCATCGAGACGCGATGGGGCTTTTGCTGCCGCGGCTTGGGGCGACAGTGCTGCTGAATCTGACCGCGCTGCTGGTTGCGCTTGTTGTGGCTTTGCCGCTGGCGATTTTTGCGGCTCAGAATCCGGAGAGCCGATTCGCGGGATGGGTTGGCCGGGGGATGCAAGCCTCACTAGCGCTCCCGGAGCTCGTATTGGTTCTGGCGCTCTTTGCGGTGGCGCAGGCATACGGGGTGCCGATGCCCGGCGGGGCCGCGGCACCGGCAGACGAAAGTTGGCTAGGAGGCCTGTATTCTCTGCTTACCGGATTGGCGACGCCAGCGATAGCCCTGGCGGCTGGAACTGCGCCGAGCTACTTTGGGCACATGCGGGCCGCGTGGTCGGAGGCGCTCGCGGAGTCCTACGTCATCGCGGCCCGGCAGGCCGGATTGCCGCCGAAGGTCGTTCGATGGCGCTATCTGTTTCCGGCGGCAGCCAATCCGATGGTTTCTCTGCTCGGGGGCTCCTTGGGCGGCATCTTGAGCGCTTCGCTGCTGGTGGAGACGGTTACGGGTTGGCCAGGGCTTGGCCCACTGCTGTTGGAGGCGGTGTTCAGCCGCGATGTCTACGTTGTGGTCGGCGCCGTCATGTTTGCGGCCTCGGCACAGATGGCGGGGAATCTGGCGGCGGATTTGGTGATTCTGCGGATGGATCCAAGGATTCGCTCGTGACCCGTCCCGCCTGGCGGCTGCAAGCCGTTTCCGCCCTCGCGATTTGGTACGCACTGTTGGCGGGGTTCGCCTGGATGGCGCCCTACTCCTGGCGGGAGCAGCATCGGGAGTTTGCGAGTGCGCCGCCAACCGCCATCCGCTTCGTGGATCCGACGGGTGTGTGGCGGATGCCATTTGTGTGCAGTCTGGCGCCGGCGCCGGACTCGCCGGGCAGCTACCGAGAGGACTGTGCCGTTCGCCACGATGTGTGGCTCTTCGGGCGGGCTCAAGACGGCCGCATGGTGGTCCTTTGCCCGGAGCAGCCGGGGGTGCTTTTCCTGTTTGGCACCGATGAACTGGGCCGCGATATCTTCAGCCGGTCGCTGGCCGGCGGTTTGGTGACCTTTGCAACCGGCGTGGTGGCGACGCTGGTAGCGCTGTTCCTGGCCTTTCTCGGCGGCTCTTTGGCCGGGTTGCTGGGCGGATGGCCGGACCTACTCATCAGCCGGGGGACGGAGCTGTTGATGGCGCTTCCGGCGCTCTACCTACTGCTGGCGCTGCGGGCCGCCCTTCCTATCCAGACACCGCCCTTGCTGGCGTTTGCCCTGGCGGTAGCGCTGATCAGTCTGCTTGGCTGGGCACGCCCGGCGCGCCTTCTCCGCGGGGTGGTGATGAGTAGTCGTGGCGAGGGCTACGTGTTGGCGGCGCGGGGTTTTGGCGCAGGCCCAGTGTATCTTTTGCGGAAGCATATCTTCCCGCGTCTGCGGGGCGTCCTCGGTGCTCAGGCGGCAGTACTTCTACCCCAATTTATGCTGGTAGAGGTAGCACTTTCTTTCCTTGGTTTGGGGGTAGCAGAACCGTTGCCCAGTTGGGGAACGATGCTATCCTCGATTCAATACGATCTGGTAGCCGACCGTCGCTCGTGGCTTGGCTTTCCTGCAATTCTCTTGACAGCTTCGATCTTGATATCCGGCCGAGTAGCCAGAGCGATGGAGCTTCGATCGCAGCCAGCCGGGGGTGCGCCGAGGGAGACCACGCCTTAGATGCTCAATCGGAAATTGATACAGGGTTTGGTTTTTAAGCGGCGCGGACACTGCAGTCCGAGCGGGCTTACGAGTTTGCTGGCTCTCCTGCTGACGCTCTTGCCGGTTGGGCTTTGGGGCCAGGATCCGGAGTTTTTGGTGTCCCGGTCTCCGGTGGGGAGGCCGGGCGGGCGCCTCGTCGTCTCGCTACGGGCGGAGCCCAAGACCCTGCTGCCGCTGAATGCCCTGGACGCTTCCTCAAAGGAGATCCAGGGCCTGCTGCACGCCGATCTGATCCACATCCATCGGCCTTCGCAGGAGACGCGGTCTGCGTTGGCGCAGCAGTGGAGCCGTTCGCGTGATGGGATGCGATACACGCTCCGGTTGCGCCGGGGATTGAAGTTTTCCGATGGGCAGCCGCTGACGGTAGCGGATGTCCTTTTTACCTTTCAGGTGCTGCTCGACGAGGCGGTGAAGGCTCCTGGGCGGGATCTGCTCCGGGTGGAAGGGAAGTTCCCGACATTGCGGGCGGTGGGCGAGGATTCTGTTGAGGTCGCCTTGCCGGCGCCCTACGCTCCGGCGGAGCGGCTGTTTGATAGCATCGCCATTCTGCCGCGGCACAAGCTCGAAGCGGCGTACCGCTCCGGGAAGATCCTCGAGAAATGGACTATGGGCGCGGCGGCGAGTGAGATCGCCGGCACCGGGCCGTTCCGGCTGAAAGAGTATCTGCCCGGACAACGGATGGTGTTCGAACGCAATCCGCATTATTGGAAGCGTGATTCCGCCGGGGTGAGGTTGCCTTATTTGAACGAGGTGGTGATGATCTTCAGTCCGAACCCGGAGGCGGAGTTGCTGCGATTCCGGGCCGGAGAGAGCCATCTGCACAGCCGGTTGACCGCGCGCGGCTATAGCTCGCTGTCTGGACTCCCGCCGCAGGAGCGCCCCATGCTGCAGGATCTCGGCCCTGGTCTTGAACAGCACTTCCTCTTTTTTAACCAGAACGACCTGACCGGTTCCGGCATGTCCGCACTCCTGGCGAAAAGAAGCTGGCTGCAGGATGTCCGCTTTCGGCGAGCGATTTCGCTGGCGATTGACCGGGCGGGCATTGCCCGGTTGGTGTTTCAAGGCAAGGCGAGTGTCTTGTCAAGTCATGTGAGTCCGGGCAACCGGCTATGGTTTAGCGGCGCGAGTAGTCTGCCGGCCCGGTCGGTAGAGGAAGCGCGCCGGCAACTGAAGGCGATGGGATTGATCTTGAAAGGCGACGTGTTGGTGGATCCATCGGGTAGTCCGGTTTCCTTTACGATTGCCATGAATGCCGCCAATAGTGAGCAGCGTCAGATGGCCGCGATTATTCAGGAAGATCTACGTGGGCTCGGCATTACGGTGGCCTTGGCGCCGCTCGAGTTTCGCAGCCTGATTGACCGGGTGTTGAACACCAAGGACTACGAAGCGGCGATTCTCGCGTTGCGCGATGGCGATGTGGACCCGACGGCGCAGATGCCGATGCTGCTTTCGAACGGACGAATGCATTTCTGGCGTCCGAATCAAGCGCAGCCCGCAACGGAATGGGAAGCGGAGATTGATCGATTGATGAAGCGTCAGATCTCCGATGGGAATGAGAAGCGGCGGAAGGAAAATTACGCGCAGGTGCAACGGATTATCAGCCGGGAACTTCCGTTTCTTGCGTTGGTGAGTCCGCATGTTTTGATAGCCGCGCACCGGAATCTGCGAAATGTACAGCCGTCGGTTCTTGCGCCGCATCTGATAGATGGCTTGGACGAAATGTATTGGGCCGCTGAGAACAATAAGCCATGACCGACCTCGCGTCTACACTTGGCGAAGTTCTGGGTAATGTTCCGGATCGCTCCTGGCCCGACGATCGCTTGTTGACGGCTTGCCGCGGGGGAGATCAGCGGGCGTGGGAGGCTTTGGTGGCCAAGTATCAAAGTCTCGTGTACTCGATCCCCTATCGGTACGGCGCTACCGCTGACGATGCCGCGGACATTTTCCAGGCCGTTTGGATGGATCTTTACCGGGAGTTGCCGCACCTGCGGAACGCGGAAGCGTTGCGGTCGTGGTTGGCGACCGTGGCGGGCCGACGGTCCCTGCGGTGGAAGCGGGGGTTGCAGCGTCGCGGGGAGGTTGACCTGCCGGACGAGGACCGCGACGAGCCGGAGAACGCCGCGCCATTAGCGCCGGAAGTGATGGCCGAGGTGGAGCGCGATCAAGCAGTGCGCGAAGCGATTGCCAATTTGCCGGAGCGGTGCCGGGAGTTGGTTCAATTACTGTTTTTGAAAGATCCGCCGATCTCCTACGGCGAGGTGGCCGCGCATTTTGGTTTGGCGACCGGCTCGATTGGATTCATCCGTGGCCGGTGCATCCGCAAGCTGCAGAAGGCGCTTGAGGAGCGAGGACTGCGGCCGAGTTAGGTGGACTCTTTCCATGGGCCAAAGTGCACCGATTGACAGCGCCGCTTCGCCGCTAGGGTTCCTGGTGGCGCAGTGGCTTTCCGGGGAGACGGGTGCCGCCCTTCAGATTCCGGTATCGCTCTACTGCGATGCCGCGGTGGAGGAGTTGTACCCCGAGGTCTTGCGGCTGGCCCGGGAGAACCTGACGCGGGCCAGCGAACTGGCTGCGGAGATGCTGACGATGGCGAGCCACCTGGGTCAGGCTCGGCCGCTCGGCCTGGCGCTACGGGCGAGCGCAAACGTTCACTATTTGAAGGGGAATTACGCGCAAGCCCGGTCTGGCTATGAGGAGGCGATTGCGCAGTTTCATGCCGAGTCGACGGCGTGGGGCGAGGAAGAGGTAGCCCGGACCAAAAGTAGCGCCATTCAAACTCTGGCCTACCTGGCGCGTTACGACGAGGCCATTGCCTGGGGAGAGGAGGCCAGAACGGTCTTTGCGGCGCGGGGGGACGCCGTTCGTCTGGCCCGTTTGGACGGCAATCTGGCCAACCTTTATTTCCGCCTCGACCGCTTTGAGGAAGCACTCGTTCGTTACGAAACGGCTCGGCAGGAGTTTGAACGATCCGGTGCGCCGCAGGATCTGGCGGCGATCTACAGCAATCTCGCCACCTGTTGCATCAGTGTCGGGCGATTCGACGACTCGCTCCATTGGCATCGGACCGCCCGTGAGGTGTGTCTCGAGCACCGCTTCCCGCTGCTGGTGGCGCAGGCTGACTACAACATCGCTTATCTCCATTTTCTGCGCGGCGATAATCGCGAAGCGATGCGTTTGTACGCCATTGCCCGGATTCACTCCGACGCGGTGGCGGACAGGTACCATTCCGCGCTCTGCGATCTGGACCAAGCGGAGATGATGCTGGATCTGAATCTGTTCGGGGAGGCTGAGCGCTTGGCGGCATCGGCGGTCCGTGCGTTCGGCCGTCTGAAGATGCGGTACGAGAGGGGGAAGGCGATGGTGTTTCATGCCGCGGCGTTGGCGGGCCGGGGGGAGGCCGAAGAATCGATTCTGCTGTTTCGGCGGGCCCGGCGCCTGTTTTTCCGCGAGGGGAACCGGGCATGGCCGGCGTTTATCGACCTTCATCTGGGTTTGCTCGATTTGGAGATTGGCTCGATTGGGCGTGCCGCTCGGCGCGCCCAACGTTCCTGGCGATTCTTTGCCGCCGGTGAGGTCCGCGGGAAGGCCGTTCTGGCGGCTCTCGTGCTTTGCCGGGTCAGGATGCGGCAGAAGCGTTTCGCTGAAGCGGAGGTGCTCAGCCGCCGCTCCCTCGCAGATGCCGGGACCATGGGCTCCCCGAGCCTCTGCTTTCGGGCCCGGATGTTGCTTGGCTTGGTGCTGGAGGCACAAGGGAGAGGAGTCGACGCAAGAGCGACCTACGAGGCAGCCGAAGCGGAGTTGGATTCGCTCCGGTTGCGAATTCCCGAGGAGGAGCTGCGGATCCGATTCCTTGAGGACAAGACACCGCTTTTCGAGCGGTTGGTCTCGCTCCGATTGCGGGAATCCGGTGATCCGGGCCAAGTCCAGGCGGCCTGGGCCTCGGTGCAGAATGCCAAATCACGCGCATTTCTCGATAGCTACGGAAGCCGGTTTACCGACCGTGGGGCTGGCCGGGAGGACCGTCCGCTGCGGGACGCCCGGGCCCACCTGCAGCAATGCTATCTGCGAAGCGCCGAGGCGGAACTGCGGGGCGAAATGAAGGAGGTTCGTGAATGGCGAACGCGCACGGCCGTCGCCGAGGCCGCGGTCCGCGAGCGCTTGAGCCAGCTTCGCCTGTACGATGCGGAGGGATCCCTCGTCGAGGAATGGCCCCCGGTGGCCAAGGAAGCGGCTTCGGCCGAATTGGCAGTTCGGCAAGCGATCGGCACCGACGAGCTTCTGATTGAGTACTACTGCACGCCCGAATCTGTTTACGCTTTTTTGTTGGACGGTAAGGCGGATTTAGTGGTCCACCGGTTGGCGGCTACGGCTGAGGTTCGCACGGCCGCGCGCTTGCTGCAGTTTCAGATTTCCAGCTCCAGCTATCGAACGGACCTGAGCGCCCAAGCGAACATCAAAGCGATTACGGCCCACTTGGCGACGCTTTATCGCCTGTTGGTTCATCCGCTGCGCTCTCGCCTGACGGTGCCTCGCCTTGTCTTTGCGCCGCACTCGTTTCTGCATGGTCTGCCTTTTGCCGCGCTCGGGCCGGCGGGAAGCCCTTTGGTGGGAGAATTTGCCATCCGGCAGACGCTGAGTGGATCGACGTTTGCGGCGATTGGCCGCCGTCCCCTACGGGAGGCGAGTGCGCCAGCGCGGCGGCCTCTTGTGCTCGGGCTTCCCGATGAACGGGCGCCTTTTATCGCCGACGAGGCCCGGCTAGTGGCGCGGCATCTGGACGCCGATCTGCGCCTGGGGCCTGAGGCCACGCTCGCCGCCCTGCGCGACACCGGACGGCATGCCTCCCACGTGCATATTGCCACCCACGGGCTATTCCGTGCCGATAGTCCCTTGTTTTCAGCGATTCGGCTGGCCGATGGAAATTTGAGTGTAATGGACTTGAGTGAGGTGCAAATGGCGGCTCACCTGGTAACGTTGAGCGGATGCAGCACTGGGAGCCATGCCGTGCTGGGTGGCGACGAGCTGATCGGGCTTTCGCGTGGGTTTTTGCAGGCAGGAGCAGAGAATCTGCTCACCACTTTATGGGATGTCAACGATGCCAGCACGATGCGCTTCATGGACCTTTTTTATGAACAACTTAGGGCCGGCGGATCGCTGTCCGATTCTCTCCGGCGAGCGATGCTACAAGTCCGCCAGGAGTGGGTCCACCCGTACTATTGGGCTGGTTTCGCGCTACTGGGTGGGGAGGCTTCGCCGAGGAATTGAGGCCCCAACCCTGAGCGTACGGGAACCGGGAAATTTTTCCATACTTTTTTTCCCGCTAGGTATATTTTTCACAAACCATCGCTCCCTGAGAAGAAGGAAGACAACACCGTGCACTATAGCGAAGGACAATGGATCGATTATGTACGCGGGCTGGCCGACCAGGCTTTGGCCGCAGAAATGCAAGCTCATCTGCATTTGAACTGTACCGCTTGTCAGGCGCTCGTGGCCTCCCTAAGCATGGTGGAAGCGACTTCCTCCCGAGATCGGGCACATCCTGTGCCTGGCGAGGTCATTTCCCGGGCGATGGCGATTTTCCGGCCGGAGCCCCGTCCGACTTTTCTGGATCTCCCCCGGCGATTTGCGGAACTGCTCTTTGACAGTAGCCAGCAACCACAATTGGCGGGTGCGCGGAGTGCGGACCCGCAGGTGCGCCACATGGTTTTTCAGTCCAGCGTATTCCGGGCCGACCTACAGGTGGAGCTTCTGTCGCCCAAGCGGATGATGGTGCTCACGGGCCAGTTGTCGACGCAGACGAGTGAGTCCGCGATCGCGGAGGGCGTGCGCGTGGCACTGACCGACGGCAACCTGACGTTGGCCGAGGCCCAAGCCAACGAATTTGGGGAGTTCGAATTGGAGTGCCGGTTTCAGACGGGCCTGCAGTTAGTCGCTTGGTCGCCCCAAGGACCCGACGCGGTAGTCATGGACCTGGATGCGACCTCGGCCATCCGGAAAACTTAAGAAATCGATTAGGACGCAACAAACAATGACCAACACGACCCGTACCGTGCTTACTTGGCTAGTCACCATTTTCCTGGTGTCGTTTTCTCCTCTGCCGATCTTTGCCGACGATGATGACTTGACGTTTGTACTGAGAGTTCGCCCCGGCGCAATCGAACGAGTGGTTGAGCGGTTCGACCTCGAAGTGGAAGAGCGGATTGCGGGACAGCACGTTTACCTCGTGGAGCGGGACGACGATGATGATGACGAGGATTCCCTCGCCAGTTTCATGGCCGCGGTCCGCGCCCATCCGGACGTACTGAGCTTCGAGGTCAATGAGTCGATTTCTCTTCCCGAAGAGGACGACGCGGCCCTGACGCCGCTCGTTCACGATGGTCCGCTTGGCTCGCTACTCAGCAACCGCACCCTGCGCCCCTACTATGGAGACACTGCGTGGACGGGGTATGTCCAGCAGCCGGCGGCGGGCCGCCTGAGCTTGCCCCAAACCCACCAGACCGGGGCCACCGGCGTTGGCGTGGTAGCGGTGATTGACACGGGCGTAGACCCGCTCCATCCGGCGCTCGCCACGGCGTTAGTCCCGGGCTATGATTTCATCGAACGCACGCCGGATATGAAGAGTGAAATGGAGTGGGTGCCGGGTGACGTTTCGAGTCTCCTGCAGCAGTCCACCGTGGCTTTCCTTGATGGCGTACCGGTCACGCTCAACCAGCGCATCAGCATTACGCTGGCGCAATCCACCGTGGCTTTCCTCGATGGTTCGAAGGTTCCCTCTTCCTTTGGCCACGGCACGATGGTGGCCGGGGTAGTTCGTTTGGCGGCCCCCACGGCGCGGATCATGCCGCTGCGGGCGTTTCGTCCTGACGGCACCTCCGACCTGTTTCACATCACGCAGGCGATCTACTATGCCGTGCAGAACGGGGCCACGGTGATCAACATGAGCTTCAGCCTTCCGCAGGAGTCTCCGGAATTGACGCGAGCCATCAATCATGCGGTTTCGCGGAACATCGCGTGCATCGCTTCGGTAGGCAATCAGGGGGTGGCGGCAACGGTGTTTCCCGCCGCGCTGCCGAACGTGATTGGGGTGGCTTCGGTGGGCGCCCAGAATCAGCGCAGCGCCTTCAGCAACTTCGGAACCCCGCTGGTCACGGTAGCGGCCCCGGGGGAGGGTATTGTGACGACATATCCCGGTGGCGGATATGCGGCCGCGTGGGGCACTTCGTATTCGGCACCTTTCGTGGCCGGAGCGGTGGCGATGATTGCCAACCGGAATCCGAACGTCACTCCCAGTGAAGCCAAAGCGGCGGTGCGGAGAGCAACGCCGCTGACGCCAGACATGGGCGCAGGTCTTTTGAATCTGCCGCTGGCTGTGGCAGCGCCCCAATAAGTACGGCCTACTGGCGCAAGGTGTACCGAAGTTTCACCACGAACGTCTCGGCGTCCGGGGCCAGCGTTAAGTCCCGGGTGCGCAGCAACTGCCGCCAGCCGCGGTTCCACACGGCACTCCATTCGACGTTCGGCCGTTGGAACCATTGCAGCCGCGTGTTGCCACCCAGTTGGCGCGACACCGAATCGTACTGGAACAGGCTCACCATCGAAAGATTCGCGCTGAACGACCAAACGTTCCGCGTCTGCCACAAGCGCTGCATAATCGCCTGGCCCGCATTCAACCGGCCGGAATTGATCTCGGACGAGACACTCAACTGCAATCGACCATGCGGGTCGGTCCAATTCACATCGGCCAAATACTGGTCCAGATGGCCGTTGTAGAACGACCCTCGCTCCACGGAAGCCTGCACCCGCACCGCCCGAAACCGCGAACTCTCCCAGCCGGTAAACTGCCGTAAGAACGGATACGACCCCGGCGCCAACACCACGCCATCGGCGATCGCAAACGGCACCGGCAGAAACTCATAGCGGGGAGAGAGGCTGACCGTCAACGAATCGCCCGACTGAAACTCCACATCGAGCAGCGACGGCCGAATTGCCAAGGTCTCGAGTTTGCCCGCCGAGTTCACGACGAACTCGCTCTCGGCTCCGTGGTAACTCTGCCGCACCCAACGCGCCCAACGTCCCTGCCGGGGCCGCGGTTGCAGGAAGCCCGCGCCTTCGTAGCGCGTCACCCCCGCGCGTGGCAGAAAGCCCAACTTCGGCTGCAGATCGTTGCCGAAATGGCTGACGCGCGCATAGCCGAACCAGCGGTCGTTCGGATACTCGATCGAGGCCCCCCCAGCCGCTCTGCTCCCGCGACCGGCCCGACTGCGCCGCCCACGCACCCACCTGCAGATTCTTGTTGCCGCGAAACTTCGACGTGCGGTACACAGCGTCCGTGCCATACAGCGAATCATTGCGATCACTGGCTTCGGCCGGGTCACCATGCGTGAAGAGGCCGCCGACGCGGAACTCCGGCGTCACATCATAGGAAACGCGACCCGCCGTTAAGTTGGTGGCCGCCACATCCGCAATCGCCCGGGTCTGCACATTGAGCAAGGCGACATTCCAATTGCCCGCGCGCCCGAGCAGCCTCGCCCCGATATCGATCGGCACCTGCTGTCCGTTGACCAGACCCACTCGCCGGCTAAAGAACGGAATGAAGTTCTGCCCGAGCCCTAAGCCGAACTCGAATTGATTGGACCCTTCGAGGAAGAACTGCCGCCGCTCGGAAAAGAACAGTGGGAAGCGCGTGGTGTTCACTTGCCGCAGGTCGGCTTCGGTATCGGCAAAGTCGGTGTTACCGGTGATCACGGCGCTCAACTGCGGCGTGATGCGCCAGCCGAAATCGGCTCCGCCCGCCATCTGATTAGCGCGCGGGCCTTGGCCGAACGCTACGGGCGCACGCCCCAGCAAGTACGGCGTCAACTCGAGCCCTCGCCCCTGGTGCAGGCCCTCCATCCCGGTCAGCGTCCCCGCGCGACTCATGTCCCAGGGCAGCGCATCCAGCACGGGGGAAGACCATGCGAGCCGCACCCGGTCGCGCGCGATCCAGCGCATGAAGTTCAGCCCCCAGGCGCCACCATCGCGCCGGAAGTTTAGGGTCCGCGCCGGAAGGACCACCTCGGCCGACCAGCCATCGGCATGGCGTGCTGTGTGGGCATCCCAGATGCCGTTCCAGTCTGTCGAAAGCTCGTCGGTGGCGCCCGCAATTAAGGCGTCTTGCCGCGCACCGGCGGCGTTCACGCGGAACGCATAGCCCGTGCGCCGGTCGCCGTAGGTGTCGAGGAAGATGCCCACATGGTCATCGCCGGAAAACTCACCATCGCGTGCTCTGGTGTGAACGGCGATGCGGTCCGGCTGCGGATCCACGCAGTGAAAGCCAATGTAGAGATGGTCGCGATCGGCGAGGAGGTAGATGCGGGTGTGGAACGAATGCGGCTGACCGGGCTTCGGGTCGGCCTGCGTGAGATCGGTGATGATGCCCGCGCCGGCCCACTCCTGCGGGTCAATGCGGCCATCGAGCTTGGGCGGCCGCTGCGTCACGCCGACGCGCAGTTCCAGCGGCTGCGCGAGGGCGAAAGCCCCCGCTAGATACAAGAACATGGCTCGATGGAGTAACAACACAACTCTCGTTATACGAAAAAGATGGTGTCCTTGGCGGGCTGTAAGATTGGGTATACGCCGGGCGGGCTGGCGAGCCGCTACTTCGGCAGGCCGTAGCTGGAGAGGGCGCCGGAGGCGGAGATGGCGATAAACTGCTTGCCGTCGATGGCGTAGCTCATCGGGGAAGAGGCGATGGGGCCTCCTGTTTGCATGGTCCAGAGCGGCTGGGCGGTTTTGGAGTTTAGGGCGATGAGGATGCCCTCGCCGGTGACGGTGTCGATGGCCTTGATGCCAGTAAGCACCGGGTCGCCGGTCGGCATGGACCGGCCGCCCCAGAAGGCTTTGCCGGGCGGGGGGATGGGTACCAGGGGGGAGTTCGCCGGCGTTTGACTTTGGGGCTCCGGGATTTCGGAGTATAGAGGCGGTAAGGAAGGGGGTATTTGGGATCAGTATTAACTTGTGGGGGGGGAGTGTTTGGCGCGGCCGGAGAATCATGTTTCGATTGACCCGAACCGGGTGGATGCGTGGGGGATCCCGGTGTTGAAGATATCGGCGGAGTGGGGGATAACGAGAAGAAGTTGTGGCAGGACGGTCGGGAGCAGGCGGCGGAGATGCTGGAGGCGGCGGGGGCGAAGGATGTAAGGCAGACGGGGCAGTATTCGATTCCGGGGTTTTGTATTCATGAGACGGGGACAGCGCGGATGGGTACGGATAAGCGGAAGAGCGTGTTGAATAAGTGGTGCCAAGTGCATGAGGTGAATAACTTGTTTGTGACGGATGGGGCGGCTTGGGTGAGTAGTGGGTGTCAGAATCCGACGCTGACGATGATGGCGTTGACGGTGCGGGCTTGTGATTATATTGTTCGGGAGATGGGGAAAGCGTGAGAGAGATAGCGGCGGACAAGTTTGCGTTTGGATGCCACCGGTTTGGGTTTGGCCCGGCGCCGGGAGACGGTGAAGTTGATTCGGGAGGCGGAGGTGCCGGCACCGGTGTGGGCGGAGTTGAAGGCGATGGAGCTGATTCCGCGGGAGTTTCCGGTGAGTTAGCGTCGCGGTTTGCGGCGATCCAATTGGTTCGGTATTGTTGTACCATCGACTGATGCAATCTCGGCTCTCTCGCCGTTAGAGGGCCCCAACTCCTCCATGCTAGTGATCACTCCGCCGAAGATTGCATTGTTCCAAGCCGCCGTGGAAGAGGGCTTCCAGCGGGAACTGGCGGCCTACTTTCGGGAGCGGCATGGGAGTACGATCGTGAGGCTACCCGCCGGGGCGGCGACGGTCAGCTCGATCCCGGATCGGATACTGGCGAAGATGGTCAAGACGGGCGTGGCCAACGCCAAGTCGTATGGCTTGACGGGGCAGGCCGCGGTGGCCGGGTTTTTGACGCTGATGTTCGAGGCGTCGCCGAACTTTGACCGCGACCCGTTTCTGGGCCGGTATCTGCGGGATGCCGACGTTCCGCCGAACTCGCGGATTAGCCACTTGCTCGAAAGGGCGTCCGAAGAGGATTGGACGGCGGTGAAGGAGGCCTACGATCCGCAGGCGTGGGGCGTGGGAGGTTGAGGGTTTGTCTGAGATCAAACAGAACGTCGAAATAGCGCAGACCAGTTTTCCCGAGGGGGAGCCGACGGCGATTGCGCCGTGTTCGCAGACGCAGCCGCCCAAGAAGACGGGCAAAACGTGGGTGGAGGTGGCGCTGATCGACATGCTGGGCAAGCCAGTGGCGGGTGCGCGGTATCATGTGCTGCTTCCGAACGAAGCACAACCCCGGATTGGGAAGCTGGATGCGAACGGCCGGGTGAATTTTCGGGAGATCGATCCGGGGATTTGCCAGATCACGTTTCCGGATTACGATACCGGCGCGTGGGGGAAGCCCTCCGGGCGGTGGCCGGTGCAAAGGGCGCCGTTTGCTTATGAAACCGCGAAGAAGCTGCCGGAGCAGACTCCGGAGGCCGGTGCAGAGACCCAGCCGGCAGAAGCGCCGAAGAGCTCCGTGGCGGAGCAGAAACAGAAGACGTGGGTGGAGTTCGCTCTGATTGATGCCGCGGGGAAGCCCGTGGCCAACGCGCGCTATCGAGCGGTGATACCGGGGGAGGCCGCGCCCCGCACCGGCATTCTGGACGCCCAGGGCCGGGTGACCTTCCACAAGATTGACCCGGGGACTTGTACCATCTCCTTTCCAGATTACGACAGGGAGGCTTGGCACAACGTGAAAAGTACCGCCTGAGCTTCCGCTCGATCCCGCCGCCCGCCGCCTAGTGCGTTCCCGCCCGCCGAAGAGATTCTATGCCGATCCACAAAGTTGAAGTTGGCGATTGCCTCAGCAGTATTGCCGATAAATTCGGATTCTTTTGGGAGACCCTGTGGGACGATCCGAACAATGCCCAGCTGCGGGCGCTCCGGACCGATCCCAATGTCCTGTTGCCCGGCGATTCGGTTTACGTTCCGGACAAGCGGGAGAAGACCGAGCCGGGTGAGACGGGCGAGGTGCATGTTTTTCAATTGAAGGGTGTACCGGCGATGCTGCGGATTCAGTTCGTTGACGAGGATGGTAATCCGCGGGCGAACGTGCCCTTTAAGATCGTCGTGGATGGCAAGCCCGTTTCCGACGCTGGCGCCGTAACGGACGCCAAGGGCATGGTGATCTGTGGCATTCCTCCGCAGGCTCGCCAGGGAACGCTCACTCTCGGCGAGGGTGAGTCGACCGAAACGTACCCTCTTGATTTGGGCCATCTCAATCCGGTGACCACGATTTCGGGTGTGAAGCGGCGCTTGTTCAACCTGGGCTTTTTCGATGGTGCCGTGGATGAGTCCTGGGATGAGGCAGCGAAGAAGTCCCTGACGGCGTTTCAGTTGGCCTACGGGTTGGAGCCCACTGGGGAACTGGATGACGCGGTCCGTGAACTGTTACGTGGTGTCCATGACGGTGGTTACTAGGAGAGTCGATGAAGCCCCAACCCCAACCCATTCGCTGTATTGACTTCAAATTGCCGCTTGGTGTCCGCCGGCGGCAGGCGATGGTGGCGCGCAAGATTGGCGTTACGCGCGGCGCTGTCAATGTTCCGATTCAGAATACGGTGATGCCCCAGGGTTCGTGCGGGCCCCTCGAACTCGCGCTGCACGCCACCGAGAACGACATTCTGCATTCGACGTTCTTTAAACAGAGTGATCCGGACCATCCGGATATTGCGCCGGATTCGCCGACCCGGTTCTGCTTTGCGCCGTTGGAGGAGAGAGTGCTGATCGTCGGCACGCATCTCCGGCCGGCGGCGGTGAAGCAGTCCAAACTGGAGCTGTATTGCCGGGTGAATGGGCAACTGAAGAAGTTCTGGACGAAGACCTACACGTGGAAGAACTGCCCCAAGCATTTTCGAGGGCTATTCAGCGGCGATCTGGGTCCGTGCAACGAGGCCACAGAGAAGCGGCGATACCCGAATATGCTGGAGTCGGTGAACGTCGTCACGGACGGGACGATGATGGCGGAGGAGTTTCCGGATGGCGTGGTGACGGTGGCCCGGTCTCCCTACATGCTCCGGTTTAGTGTGACGCCGGTGCTGGATTCGACGCCGGTGACGGAGCACGCGATTTGGTTGTACTTCGATATCCTGCCCCATTCGGTGACGTTGCATTGGGGGCTACCCGCCATGCTCACTCCGCGCGGTAACGATGTGGAAGGCAAGAACAAGGCAGAGACGTTACGCCTCGAAAAGGACGTAGTCCTGGACTTGCTGACGAAGGCCAATGCCGACCCGACCAAGCAACGGCACGAGGTGGTTCTCGACGCCACCCACTTGAATGGCAATGAAGTGGCGGCAGTCTTGAAGGTGCAGAATCTTCGTCCGAACCGGCGGGGCACCGGCGCAACGGCAGACCTGACGCTCTTGACCGGAGTCCATGAGGACGTCACGTTCGATGCGGGTACGCCGCTCGAAACCGAGAAAGAGAAACCTTGCTACAAACTCGCGGCCGCCGTTAGCTTTCCGAAATGGTCTACTGGTCCCGTCGCCGTTGCCGTGGATCTGGTGAGTGAAAAGTCGCAGTTTCCTATCCAGGCTCCTTCGAAAGTGTTGATCCCCAAAGCGGAGGAGTTCGCGTCGCACAAAGCCGTGTGGGGTGATGGGCCGCGCATCCCGATTCTCGCCAAAATCCGAGTGAAGAAGAGTGACCTCCAACCCAGCACGACCGACGCAGCGTTGAAGGCCGTCGGGCCGGCGGAATGTTTCTGGGATTGGGAAGACAATGCAGTCGATACCAAAATCCAGGACTGGCTCGGCATGGCGGATTGGCAATCGACGGCGCTCACCCGGGATTTCCTGGAAACGCATATGGCTGGTGATCCGGCCGACGCAGATGCCGCTCCGCTAGGCTCGAACAACTGTCCGGTGAAGTACGGTGGCAAGCGGGGCGTCGGCGCCACGCCTGTCTTCCTGGCGCCTGAACAGGGTGCGTTTCCCTTTCCAGTGACCCCGGCGGGGGGCAATCGGCCTTGGGCCGCCTTCAGCAAATGCGGGACCGGCGACCATGCGGGCAAGACGGGTGTTCTCTTTCAGCCGTCAAGAATGCAGGGGGACCGCTATCGGCTGGTCGTCTATGTGGCCATGGACAAGACGGACTTTGACGTAAAGGACGCCAAGCCGAATCTGACGCTGCGCAACCAGGTCCTGCGGCTGCCGGCCAAAGAACGGCCTCCGATGGCCGTGTCAGGCGAATTCGAAGTTTTCCGGCGGGTGAAGGTGAACTACTTCACCTTTCCGGCGAATACCCCGGGAAGCGAGCAGATTACTGACGCCGCGGTGGCGATGAAGCAGGTTACCGGAATCATACTCGATGTGGTCGATCGAGGCGCTCCGCCGGCTTCCTTCACCAAGAAGGAGCGGTTCGACGAGGCCCACAAGAAAAAATACGAAGGGGAAGGGGATGTTCACCTTTTCCTGCATCACCTTTGGGTATTGCCCCAGGCTCAGCCCGACGGGACGCATCTTCTGCATACGAGGGGCTTTGCCGACTACACCAACGCGGTGAAGAATCACTTCAAGACCCGGCCCATCTTCGCCGTCACCGTATCGGACGCCGATCCGTTTGAGCGCAGCGGCAAGGATCATCCAGAGGCCCGTTACGTAGAGGTCAAGAGCTCCGGCGGCGCGCAAGGCTTTATTGTTGCCCGGGATGCGGTCTTGGCCGAGGAGCTGGACGTACCTGTTTTCTTGCTGCTGGCGAAGAACAATACGCCCTTTCTCCCGGGAGAAACGCTGACGACCATCGAATCGGCTCCCAAAACATCGCAGATCAAGAAGGTACTCACGGAAGCCAGTGGCTTCGTCGAACTTACCGTCAAGCTAGGCAAGGGCACTGATCATCGGGTGGTGGAGGTAGATATTGCGGGAAACAACGTCAGGCTGACGTTCCCCAAGAAAACGTTCTCGAGCGAGTACTCCAAGCAGTTAACGTCCGATCACAAGCGTCAATTGAAGACGGCTTTGGTGAACGCCGTCAACAATCGGCAAACACCCTTGGCAATCACCGTCAGCGGCGACCTGAACAACGACGATGGCGGACTGCGGATTTCTCGCGTCCGCGGGTTTATCCACTCATTTTTCCGCGACCGGATCCTGATCGATCGCGCCGAAGTGTGGCGGGAGTACTGCGCTTCCATGCGCTCGTATCATGCTCTTGAATACTTCGAGATGCATGCCAAGCGTTGAGAAGTATGCCCAGGAGATCAAAACCGAGAAGGGGATCTACTTCTTCTACTTTGAGAACTATTCCAAGGCCACGTATTTTGTCGAAGGCGGGGTGCAGGCTTCGCTCGGTTCGCCGCAGTTGTCGGTGGGGTACGTGGTCTTTCCCAAGCCTCCTCACCTCACCCCCAGGCAACAGTATCTGCCAGCCAAGCAGCTGTTGGTTCACGAGCTGGCGCATGCCTTTTTCCTGAACCACAACTACAAGCGCGCTTTTGAGACCGCTGCACCCGACGGAACGATGGCGACGGAGATTCCGGAGCACATCGAACACGACACTTGCATCATGAACTACGACCCTGATCCGGTCTCTCAACAGTTCTGCGGGAAGTGCGTGCTTCGACTCCGTGGCTGGAATGAGAAACTCATCAACCACAAAGTGGACTACGACAAAGCCAAGACCTTCATCGCGAAGGACCTGGCTTCCGCCGGTGACCATGCGGGCTGGGTCCATATCCGCCTGGCCGTTCACCTCCAGAACGGACCAGACATCCAGGAAGCGATCAAGCAGAACAGCAAGAAAGCGGCGGACATTAAGTGGAACCGCCTGAAGCAGGAGAAGGCGAAGGAGCCTTGGAAGAGCGTGATCGCACGCCGCAAGGAACTCGACAGCAAAGGAAAGGACCGCACCAAGCGAGAGGACCAGGAGTTCTTGAACCTGAAAAAGCGGGAGGACGAAATCGACCGGAATGCCACCGCGCCGCTCGACGCGATGATGACCTTGGCCCAAAAGGTGGGTAGCGAGTTGCGACAGACGGCTCGGCCGCTAGTGGCTGAGGCGGAAAAGGCCTGGGCCGCCTTCAGCAGTGCGAACGCGGTGGGACCGGGCCTGGGTATCAACATGCTCCGGAACATGGTTCTGGTGCACGCCAAGTACGGCGACGTCGATAAGGCCCGGGCCTACTACCGCCAGCTGACCCAGATCTCCAACCACCCCCTCGACCTGACCGGCGGAAATCTCGAAAAAGACATCACTTCGACCAGCCCCTTGCATCACATCCAGGACCTGGACAGCATTGACACCTCTTACTACGAAGTGAAGGTGGAGATTGGGGATTTAAGCGACATCTTTGCCCAGCCCGTCTCCACTCCGCAGGGGCGTAAGGCGCGTCTACAGGTTCTTGGACTCTTCAATCGTCCCTTAGATCATCCGCAATCCGACGCTTGCCTCGCCTTCTCGTGGACCGACGCGAAGCGGTTGTTCCCGACCCTTCGCGATAACGATCCAGGCAACGTCCTCGACCAAGAGATCAAGAAGTTCCTGATCAGCACCGCAGACGGCAAGCTGCCACTTGCCGGGTCGCCGGCGGCGCGGCTGCGCCGGGCGGCTGGTTACGGCCCCCTCTACTCGCAAGCGGCCATGATGCTGCAGTTTCCCGAGTGGGACTACCCGCGCAGCGAGGGATACCAGGAGGGCATGCACGAAGATGAAAAGCCTTACTCCCGCTATATGCTCGGCGGCGATCCCTATGAGGTGGAAGACATCTATAGCGACGCCAATCCGGCGCTCGGCAAGATCCCGCTAAAGATCACCGTCCGGAAGCGGCCCGTGAGCTCCGAATCGGATGGGGACTTTGTCCCGGCCGCCAATGTGCGCCTCTATATGCAATTGGTGGAACCCGATGCCCTCGACGCGGGATCGTTCAACCTGGGCGCGAGTAACCCGGTGGCGGGCGGCACCAGCTATTCCACCGGCGCCGAGCCCACCGCTCTCGCCTCCAAGCCGGCGCAATTCTTAAAGGCAATTGACGACCGTCTGGACCTGACGCATCCCTCGCTACCCGGCGATCCCCAGGCCTTCAATAAGAGTTCGCATATCGGCGGCAAGGGCCGTCTCCACCCGGACGGAAACATCACGGACCCCAATGACAAGATCCTGAGTTCAACGGGTACCGTCCGAGAAAATCTCCTTCTTTCACCGCTCGGCAACGGATCCTTTGTTCCGTTCCCTCAATTGGCGGATTCCAAGAACGAGCCGCATTCCATCAGCTTCGATCTGGATGGCAATGGCGAGGCGAAAGTCGTCTTCGCTCCTTCCCGTATTGGCGGGGACCGCTACAAGTTCCGCTTCTACGTTGGCCGGCCTACCTTTACCGGTCGCAACGATTCCAACATCACGGAGACGGCCACCATGGTCGTTTGGCGCACGGCGAGAATCTCGGCTTATCTGAAACAGGCTCCTCATACCGGTCCGCAAAACGTGCCGGCGTACTTGCAGGCTCAGGTGACACAGCCAGGCGCCCCGGCCTGCCTGAAGACGCCACCGGCGCCTCTCGCGGACATCGATTTCAGTGCCGAGATGACGAAGGAACTGGCCAAGTGTTTCGTCGAGTTGGTCGTCGACCCCCAGGCTCTGACTTCCCGCCCGCTCTCCACCCAATCCGCTAACTTCCGAAATTCCGTCGCGCAATTAGCCCAGGCTCACCCTTGGTTCGTCAACTGCACCTTCTCGCAGCGATACTTCCGGGTGGCCCGCAATGGGGAAGGGAAGCCGATTGACCCCAAGGATGGGCGGATTTTGAACGAAGGGGAGACGTACTTCGGGAGCCACCAGTACCTCGACAGCGCTTGCTGGCTCAAAGAGCCGGTGACTGGCACCGGCAAGACGGGAACGGCTACCAACGTGAACGTGGCGCTTCGCTGGGTTCCTTTCGCTTCCTCGATCAAGTTGGTGGATTTCAGCGCCGGTGAAAATGGAAAGTCGTACCTTGAATGCGCAATTGACGATCCGACGGGGATGACCGGGCAGGTTGGATTCACCGTAAAGCCGCCCCTCGCTTCGGCCCGGTTCGATTACACGACCCGCCAACTTTCGCTGACCTTTCAGGATGCCGCCGGGGCCCAGCCGAACTATGAGGTGTACTACCAAGGCAAGGATTTCGCGGACCTGGAAGCACTCATTCTCGATTTCCCGGCAAAATCGCCGTTCCTCTTCAATCTCCGCCTCCCGGCCGACTACAATTCCAAAACGCTACAACTCCATGGGGCACAATATCCGCCCATGCTGAAGGCCGACCAGGCAGACTTCTTCGGCAACCGCCCGTATCCCCATGCCGGCTATTTTGACGATCGAGTGGGTGGGTTGGTGAAAGTCGTTTTCATGGAGGCTTTGGCCCGGGCGGTTGACAACAGCGGAGGATTCTATCCAGGCATCGTACTCATCCAGGCCGTCGAGATGGATAACTGGGGTGGGTTTGCTCTGCAGGATGGGAAAGCGGTCGGCCGGACCGTCTATCTTCTGAGCAGTAAGGCTCCGCAGGCGCCTCCGGACGTCAAGGTGCTTCTGCACGAACTAGCGCATGCCCTGTTCCTGCAGCATGCGCCAAACGCTCCGGGTAAGCAAACTCATCTGCACGATCCGAACGATGGTTGCGTGATGAACTACGGCAATCCGGCCAACGATGGGGATTTCTGCGGACAATGCGTCGCCGCCTTGCGGGGCCTGAACGCCGGGGACGAGCCCTTCGTTCCGAGTTAGTCGGGAAGGGCGAGCGAATAGAGGACGCCGGAGGCGGAGACAGCGATGAACTGTTTGCCGTCGACGGCGTAGCTCATCGGCGAGGAAGCGATGGGGCCGCCGGTTTGCATCGTCCAAAGCGGCTGGGCGGTTTTGGAGTTGAGGGCGATGAGGTTGCCTTCGCTGGTGGCGGCGAGGAGGAGGCCGGTGGAGGTGGCGAGGACGCCAGCGGCGAGCGAGCCGCGGGAGAGTTTGTAGTCCCATTTCACGTTGCCGGTGACGGTGTCGATTGCCTTGATACCGGTCAGCACAGGGTCGCCGGTGGGCAGCGTGCGGCCGCCCCAGAAGGCCTTGCCGGGCTCATAGGTGGAGGGTTCGCGGAGGTAGCGTTGCGGGGCGTCGGCATAGACGACGTACATCCAGCCGGTCTTCGGGTCGTACGAGGGCGACTGCCAGTTGGTGCCGCCGACCAGACTGGGGGCGACGATGCGGCCTTCGGGGGTCGAGTCCGAACCCGGGCGGACGATGGGGCGGCCGTCGGGGGTGAATCCGTCGTTCCAGCTTTGGGAGACGTAGGGTTTGCCGAGGAGGAGCTTGCCGTTCGTGCGGTCGAGGACGTAGAAGATGCCGTTGCGGTTGGTTTGGACGAGAAGCTTCTGGTTACCGCGGTTGACCAGGATCAGGTCCTGATTGGCGTCCCAGTCGTGGCTATCGTTGGGGGTGAACTGGTAATGCCATTTGCGGGCGCCGGTATCGGGGTTGAGAGCGACAACGGAACAGGAAAAGAGATTGTCGCCTTTGCGGACTTCGGCGTCCATGTCGGGGCCGGGGTTGCCGGTGGCCCAATAGAGGGTGTCGAGCTCAGGGTCGTAGGAGCCGGTGAGCCAGGTGCCGCTGCCGCCGCGCTTCCAGGTGTCGTCTTTCCAGGTGTCGTTTCGCCACAGACGGCGGCCGGTTTGGGGATCGTAGGCATCGAGGAAGCCACGGATGCCGTGCTCGCCGCCGGCCACGCCGACGATGATTTTGTCTTTGACGGCGAGAGGGGCGGCCGTCACGGAATAGCCTTCCATCGTGTCGGCGACTTGCGTCTCCCACAGCGGTAGGCCGGTGCGGGCGTCCAGGCAGACGAGCACGGCGTCGAGGGTGCCAACGAAGACACGGTTGCCGAGAACGGCAACGCCGCGATTGAAGCGGTTGCTTTCGAAGGGGTTGACGACCTTCTGCTTGCGCTCGTACTTCCAGATCTCCATGCCGGTGCGGGCGTCGAGGGCGAACACCTGGCCGGGCATGCCGGAGGTGTACATGACGCCGTCGATGACGATGGGCGTCGACTGGAGCAGGGTGTCGCCGGGCATCTGGGCGGCCCATTTGGTCTGCAGGTTCTTCACGTTCAGGGGCGTGACCTGAGCGAGGGTGGTGAAGTGGGTGCCCTGGTAGTCGCCCCAGTAGGTGAGCCAGTTGTGGGGTTCGGCGGCGGCGTTGCGAATGCGTTCGAAGGTGAGGCCGCCGGTGAGTGGGGCTTGGCGGGTCTTGTTGAAATCGCGACCGGTGTTGGACTTAAGGTAGGCGATGAGGTCCGTGGTTTCCGCGGGGGAGAGCTTGGCGGGGGGCATGAGCGAGCCAGGAGCCGTGGTGGCGGTGACCTTGCGCTTGTCAAGAAGATGGAGCTTGCCGGTGGGGTCGGCGAGGTGGAGGGTGAAGGTGTCCTGGTTGCGGGCGATGCCGCGCAGCGTGCGGCCGTCGGCAAACTTGACGGTGGTGATGGAGGGGCCGACGGTGCGGCGGCCGCGGGCACGGCCGACCGAGGCGGGGTCGGTTAGTTTTTGACGGATGGTCTCGGCAGGCAGGGCGGCAGCGGCGGAGAGGTCGGGGGCGAAGATGCCGCCGCGAGCGTGCACGGCGTGGCAGTTGGCGCAGGAGGCCTTGCCAAAGAACAGTGCTTCACCCGTGGCGGGATTGCCCGGGACGGTTTCCGCTGAGCGGACGCCGGCATCGGCCAGGCTACGGAGGTAGCTGACCATGGACCAGATCTGTTCGGCCTTCAGTCCGGCGAAGGGGGGCATCTGGGTGCCCTTGAGTCCGTTGCGGATATTGAGGAACAGCTCGCCATCCTTGCCCCCGTGCTTAAAGACGCCGGTGGAGAGAGCGGGGCCGCGTTCGCTGCCGGCGGCGTTGCCCCCGTGGCAGGCTTGGCAGGTTTGTTCGTAAAGGCGTTTGCCCGTGGCAATGGCTTCCGGCTTTCCGGCAAGAGGGTTCTTTTCGTTCTCGGGGATATGTTCCTGGGCCGAGGCCAAACCGGCGGCAAACAGTGCCAATACGATACGACGCATGGAGCCTATTATCTCTCCGGCTGAGCGGATATAATGCGCCTTGCTCAAAAATACTCTTTTCCTGATTGCCTTGTCGGCAGCCGCGCAGGAGATCCATCCGGATCGGCGCGTGACGTTTTCTTTGGAGGCCCCGCAGGCCAAGGAGGTAAGCTTCTTCGGCGACTGGATGAAGGCGGGCGCGAAGGAGCCGATGACCAAGGATGCTAAGGGTGTTTGGCGGGTGACGGTGGGGCCACTCGAGCCGAACATCTACATCTACTCGTTCACCGTGGATGGGGTGACGATGGCGGACCCGGTAAACCCCAGGGTGAAGCTGCGGGCGCGGACTTCGGCGAGTCTGGTGGAAGTGCCGGCGGAGACGCCGCTGCCGTGGCAGGCGCGGGATGTGCCGCACGGCTCCGTTGAGATCAACTGGCAGCACGCGAAGGCGATTGGCGGGGAGCCGCGGGCGTTTTGGGTATACACCCCGCCGGGCTACGCGCAGTCGAAGAAAAAGTTCCCGGTGCTGTACCTGTTTCACGGGTCCAACGATACGGCAGGCGGATGGGTGCTGGTGGGGCACGCGAACTTCATCCTGGACAATCTGATTGCCGCGGGCAAAGCGGTTCCGATGATCGTCGTGATGCCGTTTGGGCATGCCGTGCCGTTTGGTTCGCCCCGGGAAGTGCAGGCGAAGAACGTCACGGTGTTTGAAGACTACGTCCTGCGCGACGTGTTGCCCACCGTGGAGGCGAAGTACCGCGTGACGAAAGATCGCGCGATTGCGGGGCTCTCGATGGGCGGCGGACAGTCGATCCACATAGGCCTGCGCCATCCGGAGATGTTCTCGGCGCTGGGCGCGTTCAGCGCGGCGGTGCCGGAGAACGTGGGGGAGCTGCTGAAGGCGGCCCCGCCAAAGCTGTTCTGGTTCGCGTGTGGGCGGCAGGACTTCCTGCTCGAACGCAGTCGGGGACTGGATAAATTGTTGACAGAGCGTAACGTAAAGCACGTCTACCGCGAGACGGAGGGGCCACACACCTATAGCGTGTGGCGCCAGTATCTCGCCGAGTTCGTGCCCTTGCTCTTCCGCTAGGCCGTCTACTTTTTCTTGATCTCGATAACCGGCTGAGTGATGGACTCCGCAGGTTCAAACAGGCCGAAGGAGAAGACCGCGCTGGCCGAGGCGATGGCGACATACTGCTTGCCATCAATCGAGTAGGTGATCGGAGAAGCGGTCAACATCTCGCCGACATTGAAGTGCCAGAGATGCTTGCCGTTCTTGGCGTCGAGGGCGATGACGTTGCCATCGTCGTCGCCGCTGATGATCACGCCGCCGGCGGTGGAGACGGTGCCGGTCCACATGCGGCCCAGGCCGGTCATGGGGTACTCCCAGGCGCGCTTGCCGGTTTTGGGATCGAGGGCGCGAAGGATTACCTGGCCGCCCTCTTCCGTCGCTCCGCCGCCCGAGAAGTTCTTCATCGGCTCGGGCTTTTGCGAAGAGCGATAGAACATGCCGCACTGTTCGAGCGTCAGCACATAGAGCAAGCCGGTGCCAGGGTTATACGATTGACCCATCCAATTCGTCGCGCCCTTGACGCTTGGGCAGATCCAGTTGCCCTCGGCGCTGGGTTCAATGTTGGGCAGTTCAATCGGCCGTCCCTTCGCGTCGATGCCTTTCGCCCAGGTGATCTTGTCGATGAGCGGCGTCGCACGAAGGAACTCGCCCGTAACGCGGTCCAGCGCATAAAAGAAGCCGTTGCGGTTCGCGTGGAGAACGATCTTCCGGGGCTTACCCTGAATCTCTGTATCGACGAGCACGGGCCAGCTTTGGGCGTCCCAATCGTGGGTGTCATGCGGCGTGAATTGGAAATACCATTTCATCTTGCCGGTGTCGAGGTCGAGCGCGAGCAGGGAGCAGGAGAAGAGATTATCGCCAGGGCGAACGCTGCCGTTGTAGTCCGGCCAGGGGTTGCCGGTGGTCCAGTAGAGCGTGTTGAGGGCGGCGTCGTAGGTGCCGGAAAGCCAGGTGGCGCCGCCGCCCCAATCAATCAAATCGCCCCAGGTTTCCGAGCCCTTCTCGCCTTTTGCGGGGATGGTGTACGTCTTCCAGAGCTCCTCGCCGGTGTCGGCCGAAAGCGCCATCAGAAAGCCACGCATGCCGCTGTCGCCGCCGGAGCTGCCGACAATTACTTTTCCCTTGGCGATGACGGGAGCCGAAGTTGAGGTAGTGCCTTTGGCAACATCGGCGTACTGCTTATTGAAGATCAGTGCGCCGGTATGGCGATTGAGCGCGACCAGATAGTTGTCCGTGGTGGTGAAGTAGACTTTGTCTCCCCAGATGGCCGCGCCGCGATTCGGGCCATTCGACTTCGCGCGCGGGTCGGCGTAACGCCAGATGAGACGGCCACTGCGGCCATCGACGGCATAGACGGAATTGGGGGCCGTGACGTAGAGGACGCCTTGATAGGCAATCGGGGAGCTCTGGAGGCCCCGCGCGCCGGGGACGTGGTAAACCCACTTGGGCACAATATTGCGGGCGTTCGAGGCCGTGATCTGGTCAAGGGGGCTGTACCGCCAACCGGCGTAGGTGCCGGCGTAGGTGAGCCAATCCTGGCTGGCTCCTTTCGCGATATCTTCGTGCTTGACCTGGGCGATGGCGCTGCTCGCGAGGAGCAGTGCGAAAAGGGTGGAGCGGATCATTGCGCGGACTCCTTGGCGCGGACATCCTGCGCGGCGAGATAGGCGAGCAGGTCGCGCAGTTCCGTGCGGGACAGGCGCTTGGCGTAGTCAGTAGGCATGGGTGTCGTGTCGGAAACGGTCAACTTCTTCACGTCGCGCATCTCGATGAGGTGGAGCGCTCCCTTGGTGTCGATCAGCTGCACCGAGTAGTTGCTGCGATTCTTGGCGACGCCCTGCAGGATTTGGCCGTTTTTGAGTTCGACGGTCGCCGCCTCGTTCCCGAGGTAGTAGAGATCCTTGGCGGGTTCGACAATCGCTTCCCGGATCACCGCCAGAGGCCTGCTGCCGCCGATGTTGGATAGGTCCGGGCCCATGCTGCCGCCCTGGCCGCGAATGGCGTGGCAATTGGAGCAGCCTGCCTTCGCTCCCCAATAGATGGCCTTGCCCGCGGCGGCGTCGCCGGGTACGGGGTTCGTGCTGGCGGGGCCGGTTAAGGCGTGGATGAACGCTACCAGGCTCCAGGTTTGCTCGTCCGCCAGCTTGGTGGGCGGCATGTCGGCGACGCCGTTGCGGATCACCTGGAAGATGGCGTCATCGCTGAGCGGGTGCCATAGGGAGCGGCGGACGAGGTTCGGGCCGCGCGCACCGCCGCCGCCGTCGGGCCCGTGGCAACCGGCGCAGGAACCCATGAAGAGCTTGGTTCCGGCGGCAATCGCCTGGGGATCGCCGATGGCAGCATTTTTCGAATCGCTAAGGTAGCGGCCGTGTTGGGCCAACAGTGGTACGGCAAGGAGAGCGACGGCGAGAGCGCGCATAGTGTTCATAGTCTATTGCAATCGGTGGACTTGAATCACCCCAGTGGTGGAAAAGCACCAGAAATTGACGAATCCGGGCCCATTTTGCCGTGGCCCTCAATTTGCATCCAGAGGATGCGAGGTACACAACCATGAAAACCCTTCTCCTCGGCCTCGCTTTTGGACTCGCTCTCAGCGCGCAACCGTACGCCGGGCGCGGCGGCGCTCCTTACGGCTACGGCCCTTCCTATTCCGGCGCCCGCGACAACTTCGCTGGCCGCATCGCGTTCGGCGAACGCACCGGGCGCATCACCCCCCGGGAGGCGCGGCGCCTCTGGGATATGGAGCGTCACCTGCAGCGCGAGATTGGCCGCGCCTCGCGGTTCGGCTTCTCGCGCGGAGAGCGGGAGCGGATCGCCCGGCTCTCCGCGCAACTCGATTTCGAAATCACCCGGCAGATGCGGGACGATGATCGCCGTTGGCGATAACTCTACCGGAACTCGAGAAAGTACTGATGCGGCAGAAGGTCGTGCCGGCGGCTGACCTTAAGGCCGGCGCTGGCGAACTCACGAACCATCTCCTTCTCAGTGATCTTCATGGAGGGCGGCGGGCCTACCGGCAGCTTGCCCTCTTTGAAGTCGATCACCACAATCCGGCCGCCGGGCTTCAGCGCCTGCTTCAGTTTCTGCAGGTACGCAGGGCGGCCATCGATGTGGTGCCAGACATCGCAGATAAAGATGGTGTCGATGCTGGCGGCAGGTAGAGAGGGGTCGTCCGCTTTGGCGTGAACCAGCTTCAGGTTGTCCGGCTTGTTCTTGCCCGCGATCTCGAGGAGCTTCGGGTCGATATCGACGGCCCAGACGGTGCCGGCGTGGCGGGCGAAGCGGCGGCTGAAGTAGCCGGTGCCGGCACCGATATCGGCGATGGCTTCCGTCTTCTGGAGAGCGAGAGCCATGAGGACCTCATGCGGTTTCTGCCAAGCATCGCGCGAAGGATCCTCGAGGACCTTGGCGTAGGTATCGGCATGCATGTGCTTGTGGTGTTCCTGGTTGGGAACCTGTGCATGCAGCAGAGGAGCGACGAGGCAGGCGAAGACGATGGATTTCCGCATGCCCCAAAGTAGCAATTTCAGAAACGGGAACGGAAAGCAGCTCCGGTCGAACAGGTTGATTGCTGGGCCTTGGTCCCCTTCCGTGTGCGGCACCCAAGAAGAATCCCGATGACGGCGGAAAACGTGGAGCCGGGACGGCATTTGTTCTACGACAATCGTCTTTCCGGCAGCGGTCAGCAATCCGGCGGACATTGCCACCACCTGAAAGGCCAGGAGGAGCGGGCGCTATCGTCTAGCAGCGGATCGTCCCGGCCGCCTTTCCCGGCGATTCGCAACCCTTCCGCATCGTCAAGGTCCCGAAAGCGTTGCCGGCGTTCGAGCGGACGATTATCTCCACTCGCTCTCCTTACGACCGGTATCGATACGAGGGCGACGAAGGCCCGTTGTCCGCGCCGGAGTTTCATAACACCGGGCCTTATGACGCCTATCGCGCCCCCAACGCCGGTCTGGGAAGCCATTCGGCCAAGGCCGAAGGCGTAAGTTCCTCGCACCTACGCTGCTTAACATAGCAATCACCGCTTCCAACGTCACGTTGGAAGCGGTGATTGAACACTACGCCGGGGGCGGCCGTTCCCCGTTGCAGCCGCACCAGAGTCTGATCCTAAGGCCGCTGCAATTGACGATTGCCGAGAAGCGGGATCTGATTGAGTTCGCTGGCGCAGCCCCTGCTAGCAGACTAGAAGCGGCGGATTAGAAGTGGCGGATGGAGTCAACGCCATCCTTCACCTTGACGCGAATCGAGGGGGAGAAGGACGTCGTGGTGGGGGCGCTGGCATCATAATGGGGCCGGCTGACGGCGCGCCAACGGATGTGAAGCGTGGCGCCGTCGGCGAAGTTATTCAAGTTGACCGTGCGCGAGATGTTGCCGGTTTGTTGGGAGTCGAGATCAATGTTGAAGTTAGAGATCTCGGCGGCCGCCGCCGTGGAGAAGGGGCGGGTGGACACCTGCAGCGTGAGGGCCGTCAACACGTTGGCGGCCGGGAAGACCAGCGAACGGAAGCGGACGGAGAAGTTGTTCCCGACGAAGAAGCGATCGGGTGAGAGATTGAACTCTTTGGGCGTCACGGTCTTCGACTGGTTGTTCAGCGTGTAGGTGACGTGGAAGTTCTCGTGATCGATGCGCGGTGTGCTGGTCGTGCGGACGTTGAAGTGGCGGGCGAGCAGCCGGAACGTGAACGCGTCGTAAACCTGGTAGCCGGACCGCTTCGGTGCGTCGCAAGCGAAGTTTTGAAGGTGTTGAACCAGGCGTCGTCGGAGCAGAAGCCGTGGAAGCGGGTCATGGATTCGATGTCGACGAAGCGCCATCCGGAGGAGCTGAAGCCGTTGACGATCTGCGACAGGCGAGCGTTCAACGGCTCAATGAGCGTCTCCTCGATCCACTCGGCCTCTTCCCGATCCACCTCGGCGGGGCTCAGGGTGCCGAGAGTGGAGAAGCCGACCATCTGAACGAAGGGGTTGTTCAGCGGGTCAGTGAGGCTCGTCGGCAAGATGCCCACGCCGTCATCGAACCGATGGCACAGCCGGCCGTCCTGATCGCGCAGCGGGTTCGGCACGCCGATGACGTAGACGGCTTTGGGCTTCATGTCGGTATCGATTCGATTCTTCATGTTCGTATAGGCTCCGGCCAGGAAGTCGAGGCCGACGTATTCGGTGTTGCCCTGTTTGCCCCGGCGGATGAGCGTCTCGAGCACGGCGTCGTCCTTGCAGGTGGTGAGCGGGGTCATGCACTTAGTCACCACGTCGCCGAAGCCGGTGTCATTGCCGCCGATCGAGAGGACCAGGACGTCGAGTTCAGCCCCGTTCAGCCACTGGCGAACCTGGGTCACCTGCGACGGAATGGGCGGCCCGACGGGGCCGGGGCCGGTGGTGGTGAGTGGGGTTACGCCACGGTAGTTCTCCCCGAGGATGGAGCCGTTGATGGTGGCGCCGGAACAGGCCACATCGATGAACTCCAGGCGGCGGCCGAGGGGACCGGCCTGTTCCGCCAACTCCGCCTGGATGCGGCGCGCCGCGTTGGAGCGGCCGTTTTCGTCTGAGTTATGGCAACCCGGATTCGGATTGGACCACTTGGCGCCGGTAAGATTGGGTGAGCCTTCGCCCGCGGCGAACGAGTCCCCCAGAAAGGCGACGCGCAGAATCTGCGGCCCGCGAAACGTCAAATTCGGGTTGACCGGGAACTGCGCCTGCAGTGCGGTGGTGGTCAGGATCAAGGTGGTGAAAACTGTTTGTAGGGTCATGATTGCTTCCTCTGTTGGCTAGCGCGCGGTGGGGCGTCCGCAAACGGTTCGCGAATTGTGAGGAAGTTGTAAAAGCTGCGGGTGCAGTAGTCTTTGGAGATGGGACAGCTACAAGCCGGAACGGGGCGCAGCGACATCACCCCGGCGCCGGGGACACCGCAGGGCATTTGGGGCGCGCAATTGCATCAGCGGGGCATCGGGGCGGATATGCCGTTGTACGCCACCGCGCTGGCGTTGACGGATGGAGAAACGACGGCGCTGATCATCGATGTGGACGTGATTGGCTTCAATGAAGAGTGGGCCGGGCGGGTGATGGACGCCGTGGTCGCGCTGACGGGGCTCCCGCGGGAGGCCGTGCGGGTGGCGGCCTCGCATACGCACTCGGGCCCGAAGACAATGCGATTGGAGGTTGTGTCCGAGGGGCTGGACATGGGCGTAGAGTACCTGGAAAGCCTGCCGCGCCGGATTGCAGGAGCGGCCTGGCAAGCGCTGCGGGATCTCCGGCCGGTGCGGATCGCGGCGGGGGAGGGAAGCTGCGCAATCAACGTGAACCGGCGGGTGACGGTGGACGGCGGGCGCGTCGTCGTGGGTCGAAATTGGGATGCCCCGGTGGATCGAACCGTCCGGGTGGTGCGGGTGGATGATCTTGACGAACAGCCCGTGGCGGTAATCGTCCACTACGCCTGCCACCCGACGATCATGGCGTGGGAAAACGAGTGGTTCACCCCCGATTTTCCAGGCGTGGTGCGAGAGGTGGTGGAACGCGAGATGGGCGGCCACTGCCTGTTCCTGCAGGGCGCGGCGGGGTCCGTGGGCCCGGTGCGCGGATTTACCGGCGACCGCGCGGTGTATCGCCGGTTGGGCCGGATACTGGGCCTGGAGGCGGCGAAGGTGGCGCTCGCAATCGATACCCGCCGGCGAACGGAACGGTTCGTTGGCGTGATGGAGTCCGGGGCGCCGATTGCCCTTTACGAAGACGTTCCGGCGGCCGACGAGCCCGTCGCGTTCACGGTGCGGAGCCGGACGCTGCAACTGCCGGCGAACGAATTCCCGCCCCATGCGGAGTTGGTTGCCGCCGTGGCGCAGTTGCGCGAGGCGCTCGCCGCGGCCCGGACGAGCGGCGAAGGCGTCCGCGAGGCGACCGCGGCACTAACCCGCGCGACCATGAAGGAAGAACGGGCGCGCATGGTGCGCGGGCAGGCACATGTGGAGCGGCAACTGCAGGTGGTTCACCTGGGGGACATCGTTCTGGTCTCGATGCAGGATGAGCCGTTCGGTGAGATCGGCGAGCGCATCGTCGCAGGTAGTCCGTTTCGACATACGCTGGTTTCCGGCTACTCGAATGGGACCTTCGGATATATGCCCACCCGGGCGGCCTTTGCCGAAGGCGGCTACGAAGTCGATACGGCGCTCTATGGCCCGGCTACAGAGGACATCGTCGTCGAGGCAGCGCTCGCCCTGCTACGGGAGCTGGGGGCGGGCCGCGTACCGGCGGGCCAGGACGCTACAGACGAATAGCTGGATCTGGTGGTAAACGATGATGGGCAGAAGAATGGGGCCCAAGCTGACCGAGCCGGCAAAGATCAGCTTCGCCATCGGGGCGCCGGAGGCGAGTGTCTTCTTCGACCCGCAGAGCACCGCGACAATCTCGTCGGGAACGTTAAAGCGCAGCAGCCGCGCCAGGGTCGTCGTGAGACCGAGCACAAAGGCGAGGAAGGCGGCGGTGGCCGCAAACGTCAATGCGAGGACGCCGGGCCCATAGGTGGTCCAGAGTCCGGCATTCACGGAATCGGAGAACGCGGCAAAGACCAGCAGCAGGATGATGCACTTATCGGAGATCGCGGTGTACTTCTTGTATCGGCCAAAGAACTTTCCAGCAAATGGACGAAGCAATTGACCCAGGGCGAACGGGAGCAGGAGCAAGGTAGCGACTTTCGTGACGGTTTGGGTGAGCGGCGGCGCTTGGCCCGTGGTCTGCGCGACCAAGCTGACCAGCGCGGGCGTGAGAAATACCCCGAGCAGACTGGACAGCGTGGCGTTGAAGATGGCGGCGGGCACGTTGCCGCGGGCGATGGCGGTCATGGCGACGGAGGACGAAATTGTGGATGGCAGGGCGCAAAGGTAGAAAAAGCCGAGCATCAGCTCAGCGGGCAGGTAGGGGCCGGCGAGGGCACGGAAGGGCAGGAAGAGCAGGGGAAACAGAACGAACGTTGAAAGCTGGACGAGAAGATGGAGCCGCCAGTTGACGAGTCCCGTGCGCAGGCTTTCGACGGAAAGGTTCACGCCGTAGAGGAAGAAGATGGCAAAGATGCCGTAGTCGGAGAGCGTGTTGGCATGAATCGCGGCCGCCCAGTGAGGAAATAGGCTGGCCAGAGTGACCATGGCGAGGATGGCCCAAAGGAACCAGTCAGAGAGGATTTGCATATGATTAACAGAAGTGCAATTTTTGGCGCTGCTACGGCAGAACCCAAATTATCGCTCGCTCTGGGTGGGCCAGTTGGTGAGCGAGACGGGATACCATTTCAACTCGATTGCGGCGCTCTCGCTTTCGCTGCATCTTACAGGCTCCGGGTCGACTGTCGGCGCGGTGATGATTGCGCGGACGCTGCCCGCCATCCTCGTGGCGCCGATCGCCGGCGTGTATCTCGACCGGCTGGACCGCCGGCGCGTAATGATTGCCAGTGAGCTGTTCCGGGCGGTAGTCGCGTTAGGATTTTTGCTGCTGCTCGAATGGCCGGTGACGGCGCTCTTATATGGATTGAGTGCGCTCTTGATGGTGGCCACGCCATTTTTCACGGCGGGGCGGTCATCGATTCTGCCGGACCTGGCCGAGGGAGAGGAGTTGCATACCGCGAACGCGATGACGCAAACGACCTCCTGGCTGACGCTCTCCCTGGGAACGATGCTGGGTGGGGCGGCGGTGGCGGCGTTCGGCTATGGCTTGGCTTTTGTCTTTAACTCCTGCGCGTTCTTTTTCAGCGCTTGGTCCATCTCGCGGTTAGTGGGTTCGTTTCGGGTTGTGCATGCGGTGAAGCCGGACCAGGGCGTACGGGAGTTCCTGGAGGGCTTGCAGCTTCTTTGGCGGACACCGCTGCTGTTGGCCATCGCCTTGGCGGGCGTGGGATGGGCCTCGGGCGGTGGGGCGGCGCAGATTCTGTTCACCTTGTTTGGCGAAGTCGTCTTCCGGGCGGGCCCCGCCGGGGTAGGGATCATCTGGGGATTCGCTGGCGTCGGCTTGGTCTTGGGTGGCTTCGTCGGGCTACGGGCCGGACAGGAACTGAACTTCGAACAGTACAAGTGGGCGATCGCCGCCTGCTTCTTTGTGATCGGCGGGGCCTACATGGCTTTCACGCAGATGGAGACGATGTGGGGGGCGGTGGTTTTCATTACGTTGTCGCGGATTGCGATGGGGGCCAACAATGTCTTGAACCGCAGCATGCTGCTGCATCATGTGCCGGAAGCTTACCGCGGGCGCGTCTTTGCGACGGTCGAGATGCTGATGAACGTCTCGATGATGGTGTCGATGACGCTAGCCGCCTTGGCGGTGGATATCTACCCGATCCGGTTGGTGGGCCTGGTGGCTGGGGCCCTTACCGCGTTGACGGCGGTGCTGTGGACGTGGGCAAATCTGGCTGGGAAACTTCGGGCGATTCCCCGTCCGAATTGAAAGGTTCTGGCCGTGTCTGCGGCGGGCTGTATTCCTTGACTACCTGGCGAAGCTGGTCGATCAGAATTGGCTTGGTCAGGTAGCCGCACATGCCCGCGGCCAGGCAGTCGGCCCGATCCGACTCGAGGGCGTGAGCAGTGAGGGCGACGATTGGGGGAGCAGCGGGCCCCAAGTTCTGACGAATATGCCGCGTAGCGCCGTAGCCGTCCAGAACGGGCATTTGGCAATCCATCAGTACCAGATCGAATTGTGCACGCTGGCAGGCATCGACGGCCTCCATCCCGTTGCTGACCAACGTCGCTTCGATTCCGAGCTTCCGCAGTAAACCCATAACCACCCGTTGATTGGTTAGATTGTCTTCCGCAACCAAAACGCGGAGACCTGCCGGCGCGGTGGCTTCGGGCAAGTCAACGGCGGTAGCCGGCGTCGCCACCGCGGCGACCGGCAGAGTCACTGTAAACAGCGAGCCCTGACCGGGAGTACTTGCGCAGGTGATGGAACCTCCCATGGCCTCCACCAAGCGACGGCAGATCGCCAAGCCTAGCCCGGTGCCCCCGTAAAGGCGGGTAGTGGAGGAATCCACCTGCACGAAGTTCTCGAAAAGCAGGGGTAACTTCTCGGCTGGAATGCCGATGCCGCTGTCCTCGACGGAAAGGACAACTTCCGCGTCTCGCCACTCGGCCTGCAAGGCAACTCGTCCGGTCGGCGTGAACTTGATCGCGTTGCTGAGCAAATTGTAGAGAATCTGCCGAATCCTGGCGGGGTCCCCCTCGATCCAGTCGAGCGCCTTGCCGCGGGAGGCTAACACCAGTTCGAGCCCCTTTTTGTCCGCCAAAGGCTTCACGACCTGGCAAAGGTTCGCCATGAGTCCCGGCAGGTTCGTCGGGATGCGTTCAATTTCCAGCCGGCCGGAATCAATCTTTGACAGATCCAGGATGTCGTTCACCACCGCGAGCAGGGACTCTCCGGAAGTCCGTAGCGTGCTGAGCAGTTCGCGCTGCACCTCGTCCAACTCGGTGCCCGAGAGCAGTTCCGCAATGCCAAGCACCCCGTTCATCGGCGTGCGCAACTCATGGCTCATGGTGGCGAGAAATTCCGACTTCACGCGGGCGGCCGACTCAGCGGCGGCCTTCGCGGCTTCGAGTTCGCGCGTCCGCTCCGCTACCCGGGATTCGAGCTCGGCCGTCCGCGCCGCCGTTCGATGGTTCCGTCGCCGGATTCCGAAAACAACCAAGCCGAGAAGGGTCGCCACCGAGATTCCGCGGAACCAGGCGGTCTGATAGAAGCGCGGTGGAATGGTCCACGACACAAAGGTTTCCCGTTGACCACCGCCATCGGGCCAGGACGATCGAAGCCGGAACTTATAAACGCCCGGCGACAGGTTGTTGTATTGAATGGAGCGGCGGGATCCTGCCGACTGCCAATGCGCGTCGATACCTTCGAGGAGATACTCAACCAGGACCGGTCGCGAGTTGGACACCGAAAACGCGTCGAAGGCGATCTCGACATGGGATACCCCGGCTGGTAACTCGGACGGTCTGTCGAGTCGCGCACTCGTGTCGCCGCCCGCCAGCGAGGCAATCATCGGCGTTGGACCGAAGAGAGGTGTCGGGATCCGGCGGGGATTCACCGCCACCAGCCCTTCGAGAGACGCGAACAGGATTCTTCCGTCGGGTAGAGTCAAGGCGCCCTGACCCCGGGACATTCCAAAGTTCAGGCTCCGAATGCCATCCGCATGGGTCAGCCGAAGCTCCGCGCTCCGGTGGCCAGCTCTCCAACGATCCTTGCTGATCCGGACGATACCCCGGCGCGTGCCGGCCCAGAGGAAGCCTACGCTATCGGTCGTCAAAGAAAAGACCCAATCCTCAGAAAGACCGCGCGGCCCCCATTCCCCTTTCCTGGGATGCCAGGAAAGCAGACCGCGGCTGGTGCCCACCCAAAGCGTCTCGGCGCCGGCGTCCCAAAGCAGGGACTGCACGAGTTCGTCCGTATGGCGGCCGGGCGGCGTTAGCGCCTTCTCCCCGTGGGAAGTGATTTCCTGAATGTAGGTGAAGTCCGACGCCCAGATCTCGTCCCCCTGGCCCAATGTCAGGAGCTTGAGTTCACCCGCCGAACTCAACTTTCGCTGGTCCCCGGCCCCCCGGAGCGACGCTTGCTCGTAGAGGCCGGAGGTGCGGGCAACCAGGGTACGGCGCCGCTGTCTGTCCACCCACCAGGCGGCTCGCGGGCCCAACGTGGCGGCATCGGGATCGGGAATCGGAACTATGCTTTCCCCCTCCACTTGAAAACTGATCGCGCCGTTCCCGACGAGAACAACCCCCGTCACGGGATCCTGCGCGAGATGCCAAAGATTGCCGTGGGTCATTGGAATCCGCCTGCTTTGCCCGTTGCGCCAGTGTGTTAGGCCCCGGTTCATCGAGTGCATCCAAAGCCCGCCCTGCGTATCGGTGTAGAGGGCGTTCAGCGCCTCCCTCGGTCCACCCTCTTGTTGGCTCAGTGAGGAGACCGCGGAATCCCGGAACCGGAACAGATCTCCCGTTAAGGTGCCAATCCACAGAGCTCCCTCGCGGTCTTCAAACACCGCCGTCACGGGTGAGTTCTCAAAGCCCGGTGGCAGCGCAACCAACTCGAGTTGGTTGCGCTGCAGTCGGTAGAGGCAGCCTCGTCCACCTACCCAGGCGATCCCATGGCGATCTTCGAGCAGTGGTTCGTAGGAGCTGGTCGACGAAAATCGCTGCCCCAAGGGCCAACTTTGCCACCCGCCGTCGCGCCAGGCGCGCAGCGAATCCACCGTGCGCAGCCACACGGTGCCGCTTGGTCCAACATGCAGGCGGGCGGCCCGGCCACCGGGAAAACGGGCAATTTGATCGGCCTCTTTTCCGGCCTGCCACCGTTCCAGCTTTCCGTCGGCGGACGCGGTCCATAACGTCCCGTTGCGGTCGAAGGCGGCCGCCGTCTCTTCCGCCATGAGGGGCCGGGGCCACGGCGACTTGACCAGTGGGGAAAAGGTCGCGACGTCCCGAATCCCCTGCGGACCGCTCATACGGATCTGGCCAGGCAGTGGGACGAGGGCCGCTCTCCAGGCCGGCACGCGCGGGTGGGCCCGGCCCGAGATCATCACTTCGACGGGCGTCCCGGCGGGCGGGTGATGGCTCGGAAGCACCCGCGCCAGCGTCCCTGAGACAGTCATGGCCCATACGACGCCCGTCCCGTCGACGGTAATCGCCCGTAAGCTACGGTCCATCGCCCGGTCGGCAGGCCAGGGAGACGCCACCGCCACTGTGCCGTTGAAGCGAACCAGCCCGTCCGCATGGGCAATCCACAGGTACCCATCCGGTGACTGCACCAGCCCGGTGATCGTCTCCTCCGGGATACCGTGCGCCCAGTTCCAGTGGTCCACCACGTATTGCGTCGCCGGCAGCGTCGGGTCGAGTCCGTAAGCGAGACGCGCCGCCAGCACCAGCATCAGGTGCGGACAGAGTCCGGCCCACTTGCTCGCCGATCGGCCGTTCCGCAATCTCCTCACATCTGCATTATCGACCCGATGGCGCAACGCAATAGGTTGTTGAGGGAGTCTAGCCGGGTTGCGATAAAATCAAGCGGCCATGATACGCAGTGCTTTGTTATTGTTTCTGCTCGGATTCGGCCATGCCGCCCTCGCTCAGGATATGCCGGCGAGCTACAAGAAATACTGCGCGGCGTGCCATGCGGATTCCGCCACCGGTACGGATCGCGGACCAACGCTCGTCGATACCCGCTCGCTGCGGGCGCGTTCTCAGGAGCAAATCCGCAGCTTGATCCGGAACGGTACCCAAGGCGGCATGCCGGCCTTCGCGCTGCCGGCTAAGGAATTGGACGAACTCGCGGCCGCCGTGCACTCCTGGAACGCTTCGGCATTCGATGCCCATCCGGCCGGGGATCGAGCGGCCGGCGAACAGATCTTTCAAAAGCAGTGCCAGTCCTGCCACACCGTCGCCGGCCGGGGCGGAGCGAACGGGCCCGACCTGTCGGCCGCCGGACGCGAATTGACCGTTAAGGAAATGGAGCAGTCGCTGGTCAACCCCAGTTCCCGCAAAGGGCAGCGGAGCGGCGCGAGCTGCCCCAGTTGGGCCTTCTGCCCCGACGACCCTTGGGCTGTGGTCACTGCGCGGCTGCACGACGGCCGCTCCCTGCGCGGGTTCGCGCGAAGCCGCGGCCAGCACGATCTGCAGCTGCAGACCCTCGACGGGAAGATGGTGTCTCTCACCGCCGCCGAGTACGCCAAGCTCGACTTTGAAAAGGCATCACTCATGCCGACCTTCACCGGCGCCCCGAAGGAGCGGCAGGATCTGATTGCTTACCTCAGCACGCTGGGTGGCGTTACCGCCGGGCCAGTAAAGGGCAACGTCGCTCCGGCCACCGCCGCCGAGATCCTGCGGGTGCAGCGCCCCGCCGCGGGCGAATGGCCCGGGTATCATGGGTTGCCCAGCGGCAACCGGCATAGCGCCCTGAAACAGATTCACGCGGGGAACGCCACACGCCTCCAGCCGGCGTGGAGCTACTCGCTCCCGCACCTGGGGCTCCAAACCACGCCCCTGGTGACGGACGGCGTCATGTACGTCACCGCCCCAAACCAGGTCTGCGCCCTGGACGCGCGGACCGGCCGGGAGATCTGGTGCTACGTTCGCCCGCGCGCCCAGGCCACCAAGATCTCCGGCGACGCGGCCAAGGGCGCCCAGCGCGGCGTGGCCATGCTCGGTGACCGCGTCTTCTTCCTCACGGATGACGCCCACATGATCGCGCTGCACCGGTTGACCGGCGCGCTGCTTTGGCAGGTCTACATGCCGGCCGCCGGCGCCCCCGGAGCTTATGGCGCCACGGCCGCGCCACTCGTCGTGGGCGATCTCGTCATCGGCGGCGTCGGCGGCGGCGATGCACCCTTGCTCGGTTTCGTTGCCGCCTACCGCGCCACGACCGGCGAAGAGGTGTGGCGCTTCCGGACGATTCCTCAACGCGGCGAAAAGGGTTCGGAGACCTGGGGCGGCAAAGCCGTCGAATATGGCGGCGGGGCCACCTGGCTCACCGGCTCCTACGATCCCGACACCGATACCCTCTATTGGCCCACCGGCAATCCCTACCCCGATACCGACGGCACCGACCGCACCGGCGACAACCTCTACACCGATTGCGTCGTCGCTCTCGACGCCAAAACCGGCAAGCTGAAGTGGCACTTTCAATTCACCCCCCACGACCTCTGGGACTGGGATGCCACCGAGCCCCTGCTCCTGGTCGATGCCAAGTTCCAGGGCCGGGACCGCAAGCTGCTCCTGCAAGCCAACCGGAACGGCTTCTTCTATGTTCTTGACCGCATCACCGGCGAGTTCCTGCTTGGCAAGCCGTTCGTCGAACGGTTGACTTGGGCCAGCGGCCTCGACGCCAAGGGCCGCCCGATTCTCACAGCCAACAGCAAGCCCACCCCCGGCGGAACTAAGACCTGCCCCGCCGTGCGCGGAGCGACCAACTGGTATGCGACCGCCTTCAACCCCGATACGAAGCTCTTCTACGTCATGGCTGTAGAAGACTGCAACCTCTACCGTCAAGCCGGAAGCTGGTTCGTGCCGTATAACGATCCCGCCAATCCGCCGGTGAAGCTCCTCCGCGCCATCGATATTGAGACCGGCAAGATCGTCTGGGAGGTGCCCCAGGTTGGCGCCCCGGAGGGCAACTACTCGGGAGTCCTCTCCACCGCCGGCGGCCTGCTTTTCTACGGCGAGTCCGGTGGCACCTTCGCCGCCGCCGACGCCAAAACGGGCAAGACGCTGTGGCATTTCAATACCGGTCAGGTCTGGAAGGCCTCGCCGATGACGTACTCGGTGAACGGGAAACAGTATGTGGCCATCGCGGCCGGCGGCAATATCGTTTCTTTTACTCTGCGAGAGTAGGGAGAGGAGAAAATCGTGAGCGAGAAAGCGCAGTTCCAGGAAAAGTTGCAGGCGCAGTTGGACGAATGGGGAATCGACCTGGCCAAGCTCAAGGCCAAGGCCGCCGAAACCACCGCGGAGGCTCGCCTCGAAATGGACGTCCAACTGGTAACCCTCGAAGCCAAGCTCGAGGCCGGAAAAGAGAAACTGGCCGAACTGGCCGACACCAGTGAGGACGCCTGGGAGTCCATCCAAGGCGGACTGGAATCCGCATGGGGCTCCATGAAGACGGCCTTCAGTGAAGCCGCGGCGAAGTTCAAAGAATAGCTCACCCTGTGCCGCGGCTCGCTCAGTTCAGTGTCGGTTTCATTCGAGACCTCCTTTACTTTGCGGCGGCGCGCGGGGCCAATGTGGATGCCCTATGCGCGGCGGCCGGATTGCCCGCTGCCGCCCTACAGTCGCCCGAGTCCACCGTGGATGGCCAACAGGCGGAACGCTGCTGGCAGGCCGCTCTCTCGGCCACGCAGGACACCGACTTGGGTCTGCACTTGGGAGAGGCGGCCCATCCTTCGGCCCTGGGAGTGCTCGGTTTCGCCATGCTCAGCAGCGATACGCTTGGGGTGGCGGTGGGCCGCTTGGTCCGTTACTGGCGGATCAAAGGTGATGCCACAAGAGTTGCCATCGAAGTTGGCTCTGACACGGCCACGCTGACCCTGCATGTCCTCGAGCTGCCCGGAAACTTCTTGATGCACTGCCGGCATCCGGCCGAATCGTCGCTGGCTGCGGCGATCTCCCTGCTGCAGGCTCTGGTTGGGCGGCGCATCCCGGTCCTGGCGGTCTCGTCGATCTATCCGGCGCCGGCCGAGACCCGCGAATACGTCCGCATCTTTGGCCGGCTGCCCCAGTTTTCCGCGGCGACGAACCAGATCGTGATTCCGGCCGAGGCCCTGCAATGGCCGGTTCTGCTGGCCAACTCCGATGTGGTCGACGGCTTGGATGCACAGATGGAGCGCCGCCTCTCCGCCCACGCCGATTCCATTACGGACCGGGTGCGGGAAGAGATGGCCCATCGTCTGCGCGGCGAAGTGCCCACCGTCGAGACCGTGGCCCGGGCCCTGCACAAGAGTGAGCGCCAACTGCAACGGGAGCTGCAGCTAGCGGGAACGAGTTTCCGCGACCTGCTCGACGATCTCCGCCATGAACTGGCGGTGGAGCACATGCGGGAGAGTCGCCTGTCGATCGCGGACATCTCGTTCTTGCTTGGCTTTTCCGAACCCAGCGCCTTTCACCGGAGCTTTCGGAAGTGGACCGGCCAGACCCCGGCGGCTTATCGAAACCTCCGCTGAGCCTGGCGCCACAGGATCACCCCGAGCCAGACGCACCAAATCGCCCACGAAACGAACCCGGCGATCGGCACCGCGGAAAGCGCGCCGACGGCGGGAAAGACAGACGAAAGCGCATCGAAGCTGCCGGCCATCAGCATCGCCGCGGTGGCCAATCCAACGCTCCGGAACCACGCACCGCAGCCCGCGGCGGCGAGCGCGATCCCAGCGGTCCAGCCGCCCAACAGCAGTTGCCCCAAGTGTTCACCCACCATCGCGCCTAGCAATTGATGCTGGACTTCAAAGACCAAGGCAACCGCGCCCGCCGCTTCCGGCGTCGGCGCCGCTACAAACTCCCGGGCCAACAGGGGCACCGCGAACACCCACCGCCAAATGCCGATGGCGGCCGTCAAGCCGGACGCCACGCCCAACGTCGAAGCGAAGCGCAGCATCCCCGGTCTTTGCGTGGCCAGCACTTCGGGTAGCGCCGCAATCGCGCCACAGAGCACCAGCGCCAGCGCGCCGTAGAGATACCAGACCAGCGGCAGCGCCGGCCCAGCCGCCGCGTATTGCCGGAGCACTTCGGACGCCGGCGAACGCAGGATGTCCGGATAGTGGAAGGTTGTGGTCAGTATCGTAAAAGGAATCTGCAGCAGCAAGGGGAGGCAGATAAAGGCTCCCGCGACGATGCGTTGGTTCATCATGGGGGTGGCTCCGCCTACTGGCGTTGAAAGCTCCAACTCACGCCGATGGTGGGGTTGTAGCGCCAGCCGCGTTGCTGCGCCCGCAGCAGGCTGGCGCCCACCCGCAGGTCCAGGTGGCTCGTCAGCGCGAAGCGAACGCCGGGCTCGAACTGCACGGCGCTCTTCCAGCCTTCGTTGAGGCCGCGCAGGTAGGAAGCGGAAGCGAACAGCTCCGACTTCCGCGGACCCATTAGGCGGAAGGGAAGGAAGTAGGCGGTGGCTCCGGTCTTGGCAAACCATGCCGTGGTAGCCTTCTGGCCCTCGGCCGGCCGGAGGATGGAGGTGTACAAGCCACCGTGGAGGCCCCAGTGTCCCTGGCGATACTCGACGCCAGTGCTGGGGGAACGAAAGCCGTGCAGGAGAATTTCCTTCTGCGGAGCAGCGTTTTCGGCAACAAGGCCGAAAGGGAGGGACAGGATGAGAATCCATTTCTTCATGCCTCACTGTCGCCTGCTTTCCCGAATTTGCCATTGATCTCGTGCGCCGTGCAATTGACGAAATCCGCCAACAATTCCGTGGCGGATTCGGTCAGGAGTTTGACGCTTCCGGTCAACGGAAATTCCGTAGATCAGCCGTACGGTGGGAAGCATGAAGACCCAATGGATTCTCTTTCTGATCTCGGTTGTCGCTGCCTCCGCTCAAACCGCCCCCGCCCAAACCGATGTGACCTTCCGCTCCGATACTGAGGTAATGCAAGTGACCGCGCTGGTGCGCGACGCGGTGACGCGGCGCCCGGTGACCGGCTTGGACCGCGCAGACTTCCGCTTATTGGTCGACGGCAAGGAACGGCCGCTCACCTACTTCGCCGCCGAGGGCGCCGAACGTCGGCCCCTGGCGCTGCTCATCTCCCTGAACCTCGCCCCGGACGGCGCCTTCCGTCAGCTCTCGACCCAGGCCGCCGCAGCATCCTTCGCGGCCGCCATCGCTGGGCTGCATCCCTCCGATGAAGCCGCCGTGTACGCCGTGCCGGACTGGTTCGTCGGTAAGCCGGAAGAGGTCGCCCCTCTCGGCCGGGACCGCGAGGCCACCGCCGCCGCCTTAACCAAGGCGCTCACCGTCGCCGGAGATCGGCGGGAGGAACTGCTGGTAGAACGGGCCCGTGAAGTCGCCGCGTTGCGTCCGGACTCGCACGTCGCGGTCGTGGTGATCAGCGATGGCATGAACACCCTGGACATGATTGAAAGCCGGTCCCGGCGCGATCTGGCCGAGCAGTTGCAGGGCGGAGATATCAGCGTCTCGGCGTTGACGCTGGACATGATGGCCACCTATGCGGCGGCGGCCACGGCCCTCAATCCGATCGGCAAGCTATTCGGCATGAGTATCACCGGGGGCGCCAAACAGCTCAGCGAGGAGACGGGCGGCGTTGCGATGGAGGTCAACGGGCCCGAGGAGATCGGCCCGGCGCTTGGCCAGGTGGTCAGCGCCTACATCTCCCGCTACTCGATTGGCTTCCATGCCAACGGCCAGGAGTTCCACGACGGGAAGCGGCACAAAATCGAAGTGAAGCTCAAGTCAAATACCGGCGGCCGGTACAAGGTAACGGCGCGCCAGCATTTTCGGAGCGAAGCTAAGCCGCGGCGCTAGACCGCGCGGGTCAGCACCCGGTTCAACCGCTGCACGAACAGGGCCGGATCTTCGAGCGCGATCCCTTCAACGAGCAGCGCCTGATCCAGCAGCAGGAACGCCGCGTCGTCCACCAGCGAATCGTCCGTCGCCGCCAGTAGCTTTTTCACGATGTCGTGGTCCGGGTTGATTTCGAGAATTGGTTTGCCTTCCGGCATCTCCTTCTGGCCCATCGCCCGGAGCATCTGCCGCATCTGCAACGACGGCTCCTCCTCATCGGAAACGATACAGGAGGGGCTGTCCGCCAGACGCGCCGACTGCCGCACGTCCTTCACCTTCTCGCCGAGAACCTTCTTCAGCTTCTCGAGCAACGGCGTCAACGCCTCCCGTTTCTCCTCCGCCGTCTCGTCCTTTAAGTCGTCGCCCGAAGAGGCCTTGTTCACCGACTTCAGGTCCACGTCCTGATACTTCTCGATCCGCGAGAAGACAAACTCGTCGATCTCATCTGACAGGATGACGACTTCAATGTCCTTCTTCTTGTAGATCTCGAGCAAGGGCGAATTGCGCAGCTGCGTTGCGTTCTGGCCCGTGATGAAGTAGATGCCCTTCTGGCCTTCCTGCATCCGGCCCTTCACCTCGGCGAAGCTCGTCCAGGAATCGCTCTTCGTCGTCTTCACGCGAATCAGATCGAGCAGCGTCTCTTCGTTCGCATGGTCGCTGTAGAGGCCTTCCTTCAGCGGCCGGTTGAACTCCTCAATGAACTTCGCGTACTGCTCGGCGTTCTCCGCCGCCATCGACTTCAGCTCCGACAGAATCTTCTTCACGCTGGCCGTGCGAATCGCCGTCAGCACCCGATTCTGCTGCAGAATCTCGCGGCTCACGTTCAGCGGCAGGTCTTCGCTATCGATGATGCCGCGGACGAAGCGCAGGTAGGTCGGCAGCAGCTCTTTCGAGTCGTCCATGATGAAGACGCGCCGGACATAGAGCTTCACGCCGGGCCGGTAGTCGGCCTGGTAGAGATCGAACGGCGCCTTCGACGGGATGTAGAAGAGCGTCGTGTACTCCATGGTCCCTTCGGCCTTCGTGTGGAACCAGAACAGCGGGTCCTCCCAATCGCCGGAGATGGACTTGTACAGCTCCTTGTAGTCCTCGTCCTTCAACTCGGACTTCGACCGCTTCCACAGGGCGCTCGCTGCGTTCACCTGCTTGGTCGTCCGCTTTTTCACGGACTTCTTCTCGGCCTCGTCCCACTCGTTTTCTTCCGCCGTCAGGAAGATCGGAAACGCGATATGGTTCGAATACTTCTTGACGATCTCGCGCAGCTTCCAGCTATTAGCGTACTCCTTGCCCTCTTCGTGGAAGTGCAGGATCACCGTCGTGCCGGACTTCTCGCGCTCAGCAGGCTCGAGTTCGTAGCCGGATTTGCCATCGCTCGTCCAGCGCCAAGCCGTCTCTTCGCCGGCCTTCCGCGAGATCACCTCCACCTTATCGGCGACGATGAACGCGCTGTAAAAGCCAACTCCGAACTGGCCGATCAGGTTCGAATCCTTCTTCGCATCACCCGAAAGGTTGGCGAGGAAGTTCTTTGTCCCGGACCGGGCAATCGTGCCCAGGTGCGAGACCAGATCCTCATCGTTCATCCCGATGCCGGTGTCCGCGATGCTCAACGTGCCCGCCGCCTCGTCGAGTTCCAGATCGATACGGGGGTCGAAGGGCAGCGACTTATACGGCTCCTCGGTCAGCGACAGGTACTTCAATTTGTCGAGTGCGTCGGAGGCGTTCGAGACTAACTCCCGGAGAAAAATCTCCTGGTGCGAGTAGAGGGAGTGAATAATCAGCTGCAACAGCTGGCTGACTTCAGTTTGGAATTCGCGTTGTGCCATGGTTGTTCGTTCCAATGAAAAGAATAGATGCGCTGGGGGCTGCCTGTACAAAAGGAGCAGGCAGAAAACCCTCTGGGTTTACCGCCGGGAAGTGGTGTGCAGCGCTATCTAGTATGGTAGCGAATGTTTTGCTGGCACAATGTGAGAATGCCCGCCATCCCGCCAGAGATCGCTGCGATTACCCGGCCGCGAGAAGAACTCTTCACTTACTACCTCCTTCGCGCCCTCGCCACGCTGTTCGCCTTTCCCATCACCCTGGCGGTCCTGTATTTCCGCTATCACACCATGCGCTACGAGTTCAGCGACGAGGGAATCCGGATGAGTTGGGGCATCATCTTCCGCAACGAAGTCGTCTTGAACTACGCCCGTATCCAGGACATCCATCTGCGCTCCAACGCCATCGAGCGCTGGCTCGGCCTCGCCCGCATCGAAATTCAAACCGCCAGCGGCTCCAGCGATTCCGAGATGATTCTCGAAGGCATTCCCGACGCCGATGCCATGCGCGACTTCCTATACTCGCGAATGCGCGGCGCTCACACCAGCCCCAAGTCCGGCGCCGATCTGGCCTCAATTCTCCAGGAAGTCGCCATCGAAATGCGCGCGGTCCGCCTTGCCCTCGAGAAGGGGAACTCCCGTGGTTAAGGCGATCGAACGCCAACTCCTCCGCTGGCTCCGTCTCCCACCAGAACCTGCCCCGCCCGACGGCACAGCCGGCTCCGCCATTGTCTTCCGCGCCGGACGCAACTATTGGCGCTGGCGCCTGTTTTGCTGGGCGATGGTGCAAGTTGGCATCGTTCTGACGATCCTCCTCCCACTGCTGCCTCTAGTGGCCGGCAAACGGCCCATCACGGGCACCGCCCGGTCGGTGCTCCTCGGAACCGAAGCCGTCCTGCTTGTCCTCTTCCTCATCGCGCTGTTCTTCAGCTATCACGCGCAGCGGCTCGACTACGAACTCCGCTGGTACGTCGTCACGGACCGCAGTCTCCGCATCCGCTCCGGGATCTGGAGCGTCGCCGAGACCACCATGACCTTCGCTAACATCCAGGACCTCCGCATCACTGCCGGCCCCCTGCAAGGCTATCTCGGCCTGGCGGATCTCGAAGTGAGCAGTGCCGGTGGCGCCGGCGCCAAGGAACCCGGTGCCAGCCGCGGCCACGTCGCCCGGTTCAGTGGTGTCGACAACGCAGAAGCCATCCGCGACCTCATCGGCGAACGATTGAAAAGGTACCGCGACGCCGGCCTCGGCGACCGCGACGAGCCAGAAGCCACGGCCGAGGAATCCGCCCAGGAGCTCCTCGCCGAAGCCCGCGCGCTCCGCGCCGCCGTCGAAGTTCGCTATCCGAAAACTTCCTCGTAAAGCTTCACAATCTCGCTGTGCGTCGGCACCCGCGGGTTATTCCCCGGCGAACCCGACGCCAGCGCGTCCTCCGCCATCTGCGAAATCACGGCACGAAACGCCGCCTCCGGCACCCCGTACTCCCGCAGCGTCGGCACCCGCAAATCCTGGTTGAACGCTGCGAGCGCCGCCAACACGTCCGCTCCTAATCCGGTATGCGCTGCAAACGCCGCATACCGCTCCGGCGCCCCTGGCAGGCTGAACCGCGTGATCGCCGGCAGCAGCATCGCGTTCGACAACCCATGCGGAATATGGAAGTACGCGCCCAGCGGCCGCGACATCCCATGCACCAGCGCGACGCTGGAATTCGAAAACGCCATCCCGCCTAGCAGCGCCCCGGTCATCATCGCCTCCTTCGCCGGCAAGTCTGTTGGATCCGCATACGCTCGCCGCAGATGCGGCACGATCAGCGCCCCGGCCTGCAATGCAATCGCATCGGAGAACGCGCTCGCTTTCCGCGAAACGTATGCCTCCAGCGCATGGGTCAACGAATCGATTCCCACCGCTGCGGTGAGCGCGGGCGGCATCGATAGCGAAAGCTCGTAGTCCACCAGCGCCACCGCCGGCAGCAGATGCCCATCGAGAATCATCATCTTCACGTTCCGCGTCCGGTCCGTGATGATCGTAATCCGCGTCGCCTCGCTCCCCGTCCCGGCCGTCGACGGAATCGCAATCAACGGCAACCCCGGCGCCGGCACCTTGTGATAGCCCATATACGCCGACAGCGGCCCTGCGTTCGTCGCCAGAATCGCAATCGCCTTCGCGGCGTCAATCGCCGACCCGCCCCCCAGCGCCACCACCCCGTCGCCCTCATGCGCGCGCAGCGCCGCCAACCCTCCCGCCACGACATCAAGATCCGGGTCCGGCGTCACCCCATCGAACACCGCCGTCGGCAACGCCGCCCGTAAAGCCGAAGCCGGGGCACTCTCCCGCAGATACGGGTCCACCACCAACAGCGGCCGCCGAATCCCCAGCCGCACGCACTCCGCCGCCGCTAGCAGCGAAGCCCCCGCGCCAATCTGAATCGTCGGAGGAAGCTGCAGCTTTACGACCATCGCGTCAGCGTCACCTTCGTCCGCGTATAAAACTGAATCCCCTCGTTCCCCTGCACATGCAGATCTCCGAAGAAGCTCTCATTCCAACCCGCAAACGGGAACAGCGCCATCGGCGCCGGCACGCCAATGTTCACGCCAATCATCCCGCAGTTCACGTTCCGCGCAAACTTCCGGGCCGCCCCGCCGGATCGTGTATAAATCACCGCCCCGTTCCCATACGGCGACGTGTTCGCCAGCGCAATCGCGGCGTCCAGATCCTCCTCCCGCAGCAACGTCAACACCGGTCCAAACACCTCGTCCCGCAACAATCCCGAATCCGCCGCCACCCCCGCCACAATACTCGGACCCACGAAATATCCCTGATCCGGCCGCGCGTGCCGCCGCCCGTCGACGAGCATCTCCACCCGCTGCTGATCGCCCAGCGACAGGTACCGCTGCACCCGCTCGAGCGCCACCGCATCGATCACCGGCCCCATGCCCACCGCCGCGCCCTCGTCCGTCGCCCCCACCGACATCGTCTTCGCGAGCGCCTGCAGCTTCTCCGTAATCGGCTCCGCCGCCCGCCCCGCCACCACCGCCACGCTCCCCGCCATGCACCGCTGCCCCGAGCAGCCGAACGACGACGACAGAATCGCATCCGCCGCCAGCTCCATATCCGCATCCGGCATCACGATCATGAAGTTCTTCGCGCCGCCCGCCGCCTGCACCCGCTTCCCGTTCGCCGTCCCGCGCCGGTACACCTCGCGCGCCACCGGCGTCGATCCCACAAAGCTCACCGCCTGAATCCCCGGATGGTCCAGAATCGCGTGCACCGTCTCGACGCCCCCGTGCACCGTCTCGACGCCCCCGTGCACCAGATTCAACACCCCCGGCGGCAACCCGGCCTCGACGAACAGCTCCACCAGCCGCGCCGCCGTCAACGGCACCTTCGGCGACGGCTTAAACAAAAACGTATTCCCGCAAGCCAGCGCCATCGGGAACATCCACAGCGGAATCATCGCCGGAAAATTGTACGGCGTAATCCCCGCGCAAACGCCCACCGGAAAGCGCTCGGCCTCCCCGTCGATGTTCCGCGCCACCTGTCCCAGCTTCTGCCCCATCAACAGCGACGGAATGCCGCAAGCCATGTCCACCACGTCCAGGCCGCGCCGCAAATCCCCCTGCGCCTCCACCAGCGTCTTGCCGTGCTCCCGGCAGATCAGCAGCGCAATCTCCTGGAACTTCTCTTCGAGCAGAGCCTTGTAGCGGAACAGAATCCGCGCCCGGTCCCCCGGCGGTGTCTGCGACCACTCCGGCAGCGCCGCCCGCGCCGCGGCCACGGCCGCATCCACGTCGGCCGCGGTCCCCACCGGGCACCGGGCAATCTCCGAGCCCCGCGAAGGATTGAAGACCGGCGTCGACTCCCCCGAACTGCTCGGCGTCCATTGATTCGAAATCAGGTTCTGCAACATGCGTCTGCCAGCGTAACGCAACCGGAACGGGCGAAACTGAAAGGGATGCGCAGCGTACAGATTTTTGGGGTGAAGAGTTCGCAGGGAACGCGAGCGGCCGAACGCTTCTTCAAGGAGCGGAGCATCGCCATCCACTTCGTCGACCTCAAGCTCAAGCCCATGTCCCCCGGCGAGATTAAGCGGTTCATTGAGCGGTTCACCCTCCCCGCCCTCCTCGACCGCGAAGGCAAGGCCTTTGAAAAGGCCGGCCTCAAATACCTCAAGCAATCCGACGCTGAACTGCTCGCCAAAATCGAACGGGAGCCGCTCCTGCTGCGGCTCCCGTTTGTGCGTTGCGAGAAAAAGATCAGCATCGGCCAGGACGAAGCCGCCTGGAAAGCGATGCTCGACTAAGGCGCGCAAGCCTGCGTCAAGTTGTGCGCCCGCGAGCCGTCGTTGCCAATTCCCCGCAGCAACTCATCGAACGTCTGCAGCGGAGCCACGTCGCCGTCCTTGCCCACGGCCGGAATCAGCGCCCACCGGTCGATGGCGCTTGAAGCGAACCGCCCGTCTGTCGTATCCGCCGCCAGAACCCCTTCGGCCGCCTCCTCATGCCCCGTGGGAATGCACAGCGAGGGATGGTCAAACGGCGCCCGCTGGTGTCGCACCCGGTCGTCCGTCAACGCCTTCATGAACGCGACAATCGCCGTCCGATCCTGCGGGTTCAAGCGGATCTGCCCAATCCCCGGCCCCAGGTTCCCACCCGCCCGGAAGTCGCCGTTGCGAGCGTAGAAGTCCATCACTTGCTCAAGCGTCGCCTGGCCCCCGTCGTGGAAGTAGGGCCCCGTGAACTCCACGTTCCGCAACCCTGGCGATTTGAACGCGCCGTTGCCGAACCCGGGGTCATCCTCAATCGGCGTCACCGCCGTGCGGAAGAAGCCCGCGTCCCGTGGGTTCGCCGGATTGAATCCCGGCCGCCGCGTATTGCTGAACGAAGCCGCAGTGAACTCCGTACCCTGGTGGCACTGGGTGCACTGCGAAGCGCCGCCGAGGAACTCCCGCATCCCCTGTTGCTCGAGAGTCGTTAGCGCCTGCGTGTTCCCTTCGAGGAACTGGTCCAGCCGCGAGTCGTTCGAGATCAATGTCGCCTCATAAGCCTGAATCGCCAGCCCCCAGAACAGGCTGAAGTTGGCCGTCATCTGGTTCCCCTCCGGCGCCGCCCAGTAGGCCGGTTCGAATGCCGCTTCAATCAACTGGCGATACGAATACTCCGCCGCCAGCCCAATCCCCGAAGCGTCCGCGTAGGCGCCCAACACGCTATCTTCCGCCGAAACCGCCTGCCGCCCCAGTGGCCGCAGCGTCAGCAACTTCTCCGCCACCTTGGCAAAGTTCCGCCCGGTGTAGGACATCTCGATCTCGTTCAGCACCGGCCCCACGGCCTGCGAGGCCAGGCTCGAGTTTTCGAGTCGCACCCGCTCCGTCAGCAGGTGCCCGTCCCGCCAAGCCAGTACGCTCGCCGTCGTATCCGCATCGCCCGACGGAGTCACCCCATTGAAGATGTTGCTCGCCCGCCCGTCCCAAAAGTTCCGCACGTTGAAGACGGCGTTAATCACGCTTGGCGTATTCCGCGACGTCACCTGCAGGTCCGCCCCGTCCACCTCCGCAGCGCCCGTCACCACGTCAAAGAAGCTCCGCTGAAACGTCCCCGCTGAACCCGCCACTTCCCGCGGCGCGTCCAGAGTCCCCGGCCGGTGGAAAGGAAAGTCGGCCGCGGTCAGCGTCCGGTTCGGCGTAATGCCCGCGGTCGAAGCGTGCGGCGGCGCCAACTGATTCTGTACGCGATGGTCCGCCCCCGCATGGAAGTGGCAGGAGGCGCAGGCCGTCTTCCCGTCGCTCCCCGCCTGCATATCCCAGAACAAGGCCTTGCCCAGCACCACCAGCGCCGCCTCATCCCGAACGTACTGCTCCAAGCCGGGCACCGCCGGCACCGGCACCGCTTTCAACGACGTGAGCGGAGGACCACCGCCCCGCTGAGCGCACGCCACCGCCGCAAAAGCCAGCATCGGTAGGAATTTCGTGGTTTTCATAGTTGCTCCTGCTACCAGAAGACCCTCATTTCCTCGCTAAGTCACGTTAAGCGATGTTATGGCGCAACCGCTCACTCGCTTTGCATGGCGATAGCCGGTGCAATCCTCTCCGCCCGCCGCGAAAGAATGTGGGCAGGCACAATGGTCGCCACCAAAAGCACCATGGATGCCACCAGCAACACGCGCGGGTCAAACGGAGATACCCCAAACAGAACCCCCCGCCAAAGAAATGCCAGCGCGACTGCCCCCGCCGCTCCCGGCGCCATCCCCCACAGAACGGGCGCCAACGCTTCCCGCCACACGAAACTTCTCACATGCCGCGCCTCCGCCCCTAGCGCCACCCGGATGGCCAACTCCCTCTTCCGCTGCGTTATTGATAGAGAGACTAGGCTGTAGACCCCAATCGCCGCCAGGAACAAGGAGGTCAGGCCGAATCCGCTCACCAATCTTGTCTGCAGGTGCCGCCGCTCCACCTCGGGCCGCGGCAGCGCGTCTAGACTCCGAATAGCCGGCACTGCCAGCCCGGCGTCCACTTCCGACAGCCCCTTTCGCAACGCGTCCCGAATCGACTCCGGTGGTGTCTTGCTCCGCACCAGCACTTGCAATTCGGTAGTCATCGGCCCGAACACCTTCCGCGACAAAGGCCGGTAGATCGTCACCGATGGCGCCGCGTCCAACCCCTCCGCATGCACATCGCTCACCACCCCCACCACCCGCTCTGGCTGCTTCGACATCAGGTGCCGCAACGTGCGGCCAATCGCGTTCCGCCCAGGAAACAATAGCTCGGCTGCTGTTTGGCTAATCACCACCACCCGTTCCGTGTTCTCCCCGTCGGCAAACAACCGGCCGTCTTTCAGCCCCAGCCCCGCCGTCGGAAAGTAGTTCTGCGTCGCGTAGACGAATGATCCCACTACTGTCTCCGTAATCGGCAGACTCTCTGTCTCCGGCGTGTAGATGTTGATGAAGTTCCAACTCTTTTCCGTCGGCAGCGCCGTTACGGCTCCCACAGACTCCACCCCTGGGATCTGTATCCAAGCCGCCCGCAGCCGGTCCACTAGCATCTGTCCGTCTACCCCTCGGGAATACCGTTGCCTGGGCAGCGTCAAGGAAACCACCGATACGTTTCGGTTTTCAGATCCCGCCCCAACCGCGAGCACCTTCTCGAGACTGATCAGTAACAACCCCGCCCCGGTCAGCAACAACAGCGCGAGTGACGCCTGGATCCCCACCAAAAGTCGCTGTGCGCCTCGCGTCTTCCCGTCTTCGGTCCTGCTCCTGCTTACTGTGGCCAACGACGCCTGGATGTCGCCCCGCACCACCCGCGCCAACGGAATCGCACCTGCTCCCCAAGTCCCTGCCACCATCACGCCCAACGCGAACAGCATTACCGGCCAATCCATCGCCGCCTCCTCTAGCCGCGGGATTGAAAGCGCCGTCTGTGCGCGGAGCCCCGCCAAAAGCCACGAGCCCAGCAACAGCCCTCCCGCAGTCCCCGCTGCCAGTAAGACGCTGCTCTCGGCCAGACATAGCATCGCCAGTTGCCCGCGCGTCGCACCCAGCGCCTGCCGCGTCGCCAACTCCGCCGCACTACGAGCCCAGCGGCTCAAACTCAGGTTAGAAACGTTCACACACACAATCAGCAGCAAACAGCACACCGCTCCAAGCAAAAGAATCAGCATTGACCGATGCTCCGCCACGATTGCCGCCTGCAGCGGCTCTACGTGCATTTGCGCCGGAAACTGCACCCGCGGTGGCAGCGCCACTCTCCCTCGTGCGGAGTTGAGCTCCTCTGCCGCTCCCGCCGCCGTGGCACCGGGCGCTAGGCGTCCAAGCCCCAGGAACAGGAAAGAGGCATTGCGCCGGTCCTCTTCGCTGAAGCGCAGTGGCAGAAAGAACGAGACGTTCTGAGGAATCGCGTAGTCCGGATGCAGCCTCCTGCCCGCCGGAATCCAAAGGTTCCCCGCCGCAACGCCGGCGATCTCATGGGCCACCCCGTCCAGCAGAACCGTCTTTCCGACAATCTCTGGATCACCGCCCAGCGCCTGCCGCCACAAGCCGTCTGAAAGAATTACCCGTCGGGCGGCTCCCGGCAGTTCGTCGTTGCGCGTGAACCATTGCCCCAATTGCGCCTTCGCCCCCAGGATGTCGAAAAATTCCGCCGAAACATGCAGAGCATCAATACGATACGCGGTATCTGTGGTCGTTAGATTCGCCGTCGAGGTATGCACCACCGCCAGACTGCTCAGGGACCCGGTCCCGGTCCGCCAAGCCTCGAACTGCTGCGGCGCCAACGCGTAATTGGCCCACTCCTTGGGTGCGTTCGGATCAATCCCCATCACGCGCACCAACCGCTCCGGCTCCTGGTACGGCAGCGGCTTTAACAGCACTGCGTGCACGATCGCAAACATGGCCACTGCCGCGCCAATCCCGATCGTCAGCGAAATGATCGCCGTCAACGAGTAGGTTCGCGCTTGGGCCAGACGGCGCACTGCATAGCGGAGATGGTGTCCGATCATGTTGGCAAAGTCGTTTGCAACTGTCACGCCATCCGTAAGTCCCGTCTTTTCAATAGCCCTTCGCGCGGCGGTTGTCCGCAATTGGGATCCCGGTGTGGCGCCCCGAACACCGGCCCCGTTTGGCGCTTAACATCGCTTAACTGGGATCGCGCCGCCGAACACGGTCTAATAAGGGTTCGGAGGAAGCGCGTGCGCGAGAAGGCAAAACAATGGGGCTGGTTGGCCGTCATGGCCACGCTCTGTGCCGTGCTCGCCCTGCTGCAGTACCGCTGGACCGGCGAGTTAAGCCAGGCCGAACAGGCCCGCCTCGGCTCCGGACTCGATGAACAGCTCCGCCGCATGGCCCGCGCCTTCGATCAACAGGTCCGCGAAACCTTCGAAACCCTCCTGCCCGACGAACGCGACGTCGCCGATGCAGGCCTCGCCAACGCCCACACCCTCGCCTTCCGCCGCTGGCAGCGGCTGGACCCTCGGCCCCAGCTCTTTGGCCGCATTGCCATCGCCACCCCCCACCCGGACGGCGTCTCCCTCGCTCTCCTGAATCAGGAAACGGGCGAGAGCAACCCCATCGAATGGCCCGCCGAATGGCAGAGCCTGCGCGCTGGTTTCGAAGCACGCCGCGTTACCGGCCAGCGGCCGCCGCGCCTCCCACCGGAGTCCCTGCTCCACGAGTTCCCAGTCTTTGATCCGGGCACCCGCAACGAAGTCGAATGGATGATCTTCGAGTTTGATGCCCAACAGCTCTGGAACGTCTACTGGCCCAATCAGATCAAGACCAATCTAAACCCCGGCGACCAACCCGATTTCGACGTCATGGTCACCGCCGGGCGCGAGCAGCGCCTGATATTCTCGACGCTCCCTCAGGGCGCTCGCCTGGACGATCCCGACGCGCGGGCCCAACTGCTCAACGGCGTCCGCCGCGGACCTCCCGACAGCCTCTTCGGCAAAAAGAAGGGCGGCCCCGAAGGCGGCCGCTGGACCCTTGCCGCCAAGCACCGCCAAGGCTCGCTCGACGCGGCCGTCCGCTCCAACCGTTGGCGCAATCTCGCCGTCGCCGGCGGCCTGCTCCTCCTCATCGCCGCCGCCGGCGGCGCCCTCGTCCACAACACCAATAAAGCGCGCCGTCTCGCCCAGATGGAGTTCGAGTTCGTCGCCGGCGTGACGCATGAGTTCCGCACCCCGCTCACCGTCATCCGCGGCGCCGGCCACAATCTGCTCAGCGGCGTCGTGCGAGATCCCGCGCAGCGCGAACGCTATCTCCGCCTGATCGTCCAGCACTCGGAAAGCCTCACAGAAATGGTGGAGCAGGTTCTCGGCTTCGCCGGCGCGCGCAGCGGCCGGGCGAAGACCACGGAGCAACCGGTTTGGATTCTCGACGCGATCAACGAAGGCCTCGAAGCCGCCGCCGGCGATATTGAAGCCGCCCGCTGCGAGGTCGATATCCAGGCGCCCCCCGAAATTCCGCCCGTCCTCGGCGATCCCGTCGCCCTCCGCCGCGCCTTCCAAAACCTCCTCGGCAACGCCGCCAAGCATGGTGGAGAAGGCGGTTGGATTGGGCTCACCGTCGAAGTGGACGAGCTTGGAAAGCGCCCCGAAGTCGTGGTCCGCGTCCGGGACCGCGGCCCCGGCATCCCCGTCGCCGAACTCGAACACCTTTTTGAACCCTTCTATCGCGGAGAACGCGCCAAAACCGACCAAATCCGCGGCACCGGCCTGGGCTTGAGCTTGGTCTCCGAGATCGCCCAAGCGCACGGCGGCAGCGTCTCCGCAATGAACTTACCCGAAGGCGGCGCCGAGTTCACCCTCCGCCTCCCCGCCGCTCTCCCGGAGCAATATGACGAATTCGCAAATCCTGCTCGTTGAAGACGAACCCGATATCGCCCTCATCATCGCCGATCTCCTGACCGCTCAGGGCCACGATGTCGCCATCGCCGGCACCGGCCCCGACGGCCATCGCGCCGCCACGGATAAACGGTTTGACCTGCTCATTCTCGACGTCATGCTGCCCGGCATGGATGGGTTCGCCCTCTGCGAAGCCATGCGCAAACAGGGTTTCGACGGAGGCATCCTGATGCTCACCGCCCGCAGCCAAGTCGCCGACCGCGTGCAAGGCCTCCAGATCGGCGCCGACGATTATCTCGCCAAACCCTTCGATCCCAATGAACTCGTCGCCCGCGTCACCGCCCTCCTCCGCCGCGTCGGCAAGGAGCAGTTGACCCCGGTCACCCGCTACCAGTTCGGCGGCGTCACCGTCGATTTCTCGGTGCCCCTCGTCACCCGCCACGGCGCGTCCGTGAGCCTTGCGGCGAAAGAGATGCAACTGCTCCGCTGCCTCATCGATCATCGCGGCCAGGTCCTCACCCGCGAATGGCTCCTCACGCAAGTCTGGCGCCACCAACCGTTCATCACCCCGCGCACCGTCGACGTCCACATCGCCTGGCTCCGCCAAAAACTCGAAGAAGAGCCCCAAACCCCCAAACACATCCTCACCATCCGCGGTGAAGGCTACCGCTTCGCCGGCTAACCCACGAACGCGATAAGCTGACCCCCGTGAAGCTCCCTGAACCCATCCACGTACCCGCCCTGCCCCCCGGCAACGCCACCTACCATCAAGCCACGCGCCTCGGCGACCTCCTCTTCGTCTCCGGCCAACTCGGCATCGATCCTGCCACCGGCGAACTCGCCCCCGGCGGCCAAGTGGCCGAATACCGCCAGGCCCTCGCCAACATCAAAACCATCCTCGAAGCCGCGGGCAGCAGCCTCGCCCAAGTGGCGAAGACCACCGTCTATATGACCAACGTCGACGACCTCGCCGAACTCAACGTCGTCTACGCCGAATACTTCCCCCACGCCCCAGCCAAGACGGGCGTTGAAGTCCGGCGGCTCTCGGGCCGCGCCCAGATCGAGATCGAAGTCATCGCCTCGGCCGTCTAACGAAACGGGCTGAACAGCTCCGTCGTGAAGTAACGTTCCATCCGGTCGGGAAACACGGTGGCCACTGGTCCGCCCACCCGCCGGGCAATCTGCTGCGCGGCGCAATAGTTCAGCCCCGAACTCGGCCCCACCGGAAAGCCGCGCCGGATCAGCTCCCGCGTCATCTCAATCGCCTCGCCGTCCTGCACTTCGATCATCTCCAGCCCCGGCATCCGCGCCGGGCTGAAAATCTTTGAAAGCTCATCCACCACGCCCGGAATCCGCGCGCTGAAACTGCAGCATTCGAGGTCCCCCACCGCCTCCCGCGTCACCGGCTTCGCCAGCACCGGCGTCACGCCGCACCCCGCCTCGCGCAACCCTTCGAACAGCCCAACCAACGTCCCGCCGGTCCCCACGCCGCTCACCACCGCTGCTACATCCCCGCCCGGAATCTGGTCGATGATCTCCCGCGCCGTGCCCATCCGATGCGCCAGCGCGTTGTCCAAATTCTCAAACTGCCGAGGCAAAAACGCGCCCTCCTCCCGGCCCAGGCGCTCCACCTCCGCGAGCGCCCCGCGAATGCCCTCCGCCTTCGGCGTCAACGTGATCGCCCCGCCGTATCCGCGGATCATCATCGTCCTCTCCGCGCTCACGCCCTCCGGCATCACAGCCGTGAACCGCAGCCCCAGTTGCGCGCTCACGAGAGCCATCGCAATCGAGGTCGATCCGCTCGAAGCCTCCGCCACCAGGTCGCCCCGCCGCACCCGCCCCTCACGCGAAGCCTTCTCCAAAATGAACCGCGCAATCCGGTCTTTCGTTGACCCGCTAGGGTTCAAAAACTCCAGCTTGCACCATATCGGTGGCCCGTCGCCAATCGCGATCGGCTCCAGTGGCGTCGGTTGCATGCGGCCCAGATACATTTTCTGATGATACTGGGTAAGGCGATGCCCTTCGACGAAACAACCGATCTCGTAATCCTGCAAACTGTGGCCGCCGCTGTCGCGGAGTCCCACGCCAAAGCCGGCAAATGGATCGCCTGCCGCGCCGGGTGCAGCGAATGCTGCTCCGTGCTCTTCCCCATCACCATGCAGGACGCCGCCCGCCTCCACCGAGGCTGGCTCGCCGCGCCCCCCGCCGTTCGCGAAGATATCCACCAACGGGCCCGCCAACTCTGGCAACGCATTGAACCCGACTTCCCCGGCGATGCCGCCTCTGGTCTCTTCCGCGCGAACGACGAGTGGCAGGAGTGGTTCCTTACCCGCCACAAGGGCCACCCTTGCCCCGTGGTTGATCCCGCCACCGGCGCCTGCCGCCTCTACGAACACCGCCCGGTCGCCTGTCGCCTCTATGGGCACTTAATCCAAATCGGCGAAGAGCCGCAGACCATCTGCCACTACTGCTTCCGCGGCGCCACCGAAACCGACATCGAACAATCCCGAGTCCACGTCCCGCTCGAATCCGTCGAGCAGAGCACGCTCGACCCCGGCGAAACGCTCATCACCTATGTGCTCGCTACTGCGGAATGGCCGCCATCCAATATCCCGGACGCGTCCGCACCGTAAGCCCGGTACGGTTCACATCCACCCGGATCGGATGGAAACCACCCTCCTCCGTATTGTTCGGCGAGTAGCTGATCAGGTACTGACTATGGAGCTCCTGCCCGATGTCGGCGATCACCCGTTCGAGATCCTTGTACGTCAGGAACGACCGTTCCGACCCGCCAGTGAACTTAGTAAACACCTCCAACTGGTTGTCCACGAAAATGCTCTTCACCTGCCGCAGAATCTCGACGGCCAGCGGTACCACGTTGCCGTTGTAGATTCCGGTCTGCTGGCTGATCGTCTCCGGTGTCACCAGCGAACCCGCCGGCATGTGCCGGGCGCCGGGGGGCAGCGGGTCTGGGCGCGGCGGCTGCGCCTTGGTCAGTAGCGAGGTCACCAGCCGGCTGATGTTTACCGAGTAGAGAACAATGTTCCCAAACTGCAGGTCCAACAAGGCCTGTCGCGTTTTCGCCTCGCTGCCCTTGTCCCGGGTCTCTGAGATCAGCAGAATCACCTTCCGGTGGTCATTCGGTCGGCTCTTCAGCATGCGGGCCGCCGTCACCACGGCATCATTCATCGCCGAAGTCGTCGACCCGGCGTTAATCTTGGCGAGCGCCTTCTTGAACAGGGTCCCGTCGTTGGTGAAATCCTGCATCACGCGGATGCGGTGATCAAACGCGATGATGGCGGCCTGGCCCTTCTCGCCCAGCACCAGGTTTTCGAGCAGCGGGCCAATCTGCTTGATCTTATCGAGTACCGGCTCCACCGTATTGTTCGCCTGGATACAAACGACGATCTCTAAAGGCTGAAACGCAAGGTCCACTCGCAGTTTCTGCTCCTTCCCGCGGTCCACCAGCACGAACTCATGCGGCTGAATATCGCTTACGTACCGCCCGTCCCGGTCAGTCACCGTGGTCGGCGCCACCACAAAGCGGACGAACGTTTTAATTGTCGTCAACTCCTCTTCGTCCGGCGGAGGCGGGTTCACCTGCCCAAGCAAAGGTACGCCCAAGGCGAGTGACGAAAAGGTCCGGCGGGTGAAGCTCATAGATACTTCGATGTTACCGCTTCGCTTTCGGTTTCACCCGTCTCCAAATCCCGGACTTTCCCCCGGTCTTTTCGAGCAGATAAACATCCTGAATCTCAATGCCCTTATCGAGCGCCTTCGTCATGTCATAAACCGTCAGCGCCGCCACGGTCGCCGCCGTCAATGCCTCCATCTCGACACCCGTTTGCCCCGCTGTCACGGCCAGCGTCGTAATGCGGATCCCGGTCGCCTGCAGCGTCAACTCCACGTCCACGTTCGTCAGCGCCAACGGATGGCACATCGGGATCAGTTCGCCGGTCTTCTTCGCGGCCAGAATCCCCGCAATCCGCGCCACTTCCAGCGGATCGCCCTTCGGGTTCGTTTTCAGTTCGTCCAGCACCCGCCGGCTCATTTTTACGAAGGCGTGCGCCCGCGCCGACCGGTGCGTCACGGCCTTGGCGGTCACATCCACCATGCGGGCCTGTCCAGCGGAATCGTAGTGGGAAAGTTTACTCATGCAATGGGGAGAACCTCTATCTCTTCGCCGGGCAGGTACATGTCCCGGCCGGGGTCGGTGACCATAAAAACGTTTGCCCGGGCTAGCGCCGGCACATCGCCCGACCCCGAGTATGGCACCGGGAACACCCCGGAGCCCCGCATCTCGCCGGGTAGGAATCGGGTCAGCCCGGGCTTCAGCCGCAACTCCCCCTGCAGCGTCCCGAGCCACTTCGGCCCTTCGCCGTCGGCTTCTCCCCCCAATCGCGTCACTGCCAGCCGGGCGATAGCGGCGAACGTCACCATCGTCGACGCCGGATTCCCCGGCAGCCCGAAGAAGAATTTGCCCTGCGCCTGGCCAAACACCAGCGGCTGCCCCGGCTGCATGCGGACCCGCGTAAAGAAGAACTCCGCGCTATACTCCGCCAGTACCGTTTCCACGAGGTCATATTTTCCCGCCGAAACACCGCCCGAGAGCAGCAGCAGGTCGTGCTCCAACCCCTCGGCGATCAGCCGTCGCGTATCCGGCAAGTTGTCCTTGGCCACCGGCAGCACCGTCGGAATTCCCCCCGCCTGCAGCACCTGCGCCGCCACCGAGTACGAATTCGAGTTCCGCACCTGCTCTACGGCCGGGTCCGCGGTAATGTCCACGACTTCGTCCCCCGTCGCCAGAATCGCCACCCGCGGCTGCCGGTACACCACCACCTCCGCCTGGCCCACCGTCGCCAGCATCGCGATGTGGTTGAACCGCAATCGCACCCCGGCCGGCAACACCACGCCTCCAGCCTTGGCGTCGCACCCGGCGGTCGTCCAATGGTCGCCGCTCATCTGCCGCCGCTCCGTGGTCATCACGCCATCCGCGAGCGTCGCGTGCTCCACCATCACCACGGCATCCGCCCCGGCCGGCATCGGCGCGCCCGTCATGATCTCTACACACTCGCCCGGCCCCACTTCTCCTGCAAAACTCGTCCCCGCCCGCACCTCGCCAATCACGCGAAACGAACCCGGCAACTCTGCCGACCGCACCGCATAGCCGTCGCGAATGCTCCGGGCCACCGGGGGGTAGTCCCGGTCCGCGCTCACCGCCTCGGCCAACACCCGCCCCGTCGCCGCTAACAGCGGAACCCGCTCCGTCTCTCCCAAAGCCTGCACGCGAGACCGAACCGCCGCCAGCGCGTCTGAGTAAATCAATGCTTCCACTCTTTGAGTCTAATGGAGGAGTGAACCATCTCCCGCTGTCTCACCAATTGGCTGGCGTTCGCGAGAAGCAGTGGAGCCCCCGCGAACTCTGGGAAGCGCACCGCCGCGAAGACGACCCCTACCGGGCCTTCGTCACCCGCTTCGACGACTTCGTCGAACCCGCCCCCGGCCCCCTGCACGGCGCGATGCTCACCATCAAGGATTCGCTCAACATCGCCGGCCTGCCCACCGTCTGCGGCTCCCGCTATCGCCTCTCCGCCCCCCGCCCCGCAAAAGACGCCGCCTGCGTCGCCAAACTGAAAGCCGCCGGCGCCACCATTCTCGGCAAAACCAACTGCCCCGAGTTCCTCGCCAACTACGAGACCGACAACGCGATCACCGGCTGGACCGCCAACCCCTGGGACCGCACCCGCTCCGCCGGCGGTTCGTCCGGCGGCGAAGCGGCTGCCATCGCCGCCGGGCTCAGCGCGGGAGGCGTCGGCAGCGACGGCGGCGGCTCCATTCGCCTCCCCGCCCACTTCTGCGGCATCGCCGGCCTCAAACCCACCCCCGGCCGCGTCTCCGCCGTCGGACACGTCCCGGAGATCGCCCATCCCGGCGGCCTCCTCGGCGTCGTCGGCCCCATGGCCCGCTCCGTCAATGATGTTCGCCTCCTCTTCGATGTTCTCGCTGGCTACGACCCCGCCGACCCCTTCTCCGTCCCCTTCGAACCCCGGCCGGTCGACCTTCGCGGACTCCGCATCGGTGTCATCGAATCCTTCCCGATGTGCCCGGAGACCTCGACCGCCCTCCGCCAGGCCGCCGACCTGCTCGGCGGAACTGACATATTTAGTTTCAGTGGCTTCGTTTCGTCAAGTGCATGTTGGAACTTCTTTTTCAACGTCCTGACCGACCCCTTCAAACGCGAAATCATCGCGACCGACCCCGAACTTGTCCATTGGACCGGCCTCGAACTGCTCCAGGACCCGCCCGCTGAACCCTCCGGCGTCGAAGTCGTCAAGCAGTTCGCCATCCGCGACAAGCTCCGCGCCGCCCTGCTCCGGCAAATGGTGGATACCCCGGTTCTCCTCGCTCCCTGCTGCGCCGTCCCCGCCTTCCGCCGCCGTGAGCGAAACTGGAATGGCATCGGCTTGCTCGATGCCATGTCATGCCTCACACCATTTAACCTGTTTGGAATGCCCGCTCTCTCCGTCCCGTTCGCCCTGTCGAGCGAGGGACTGCCCATCGGCGTCCAACTGATCGGACGGCCGTACAGCGAAGAGCTCCTGCTGGCGGTAGGCGAACAACTCGAAGAACTCCGTGGATTGGATTTATGCGAACTCTCTTAACTCTGCTGCTTGCCGCCGGCGCCTACGCCGCGCCGCCATCGAAGATCTTTCCGTACGGCTACGATCAACACGACTTTCCTAACGGACTGCGGCTGATCACCATCCCCACCGACTTCCCGAACATCGTTTCCTTCTATACCGTCGTCAGCGTCGGCTCCCGCCACGAAGTCGAGCCCGGCAAGTCCGGCTTCGCCCACTTCTTTGAACACTGCATGTTCCGCGGCACCAAACGGTTCCCCCCGCAGAAGTGGGAAGCCGTCATGAAGGCCGCCGGCGCGGCCAACAACGCCTATACGAGCGACGACCTCACCGTCTACCACGCCACCTTCGACAAGGCGGGTCTCGAGTCCATCATCGACGTCGAAGCGGACCGCTTCCAAAACCTCGAGTACTCCGAGAACGCCTTCCGCACTGAAGCGCTGGCCGTGAACGGCGAGTACAACAAGAACAGCACGGAGCCCGCCAATCAGCTCGAAGAAAAGCTCCGCGATACGGCTTTTGACCGGCACACCTACAAACACACCACCATGGGCTTCCTGGCCGACATCAAGGACATGCCCAATCAATACGAGTACTCGAAGCAGTTCTTCAACCGCTTCTATCGGCCCGAGAACACCACGCTCATCATCGTCGGCGACGTGGACCAGAAGCAGGTCCGGTCGATGGTCGAGAAGTATTGGGGCCCCTGGAAAAAGGGCGCGGTGAAGCCGCAGATTCCCGCCGAACCCCCGCAAACGGCCGAACGCAAAGGTCACGTCGACTGGCCCACGCCCACTCTGCCCTGGATGATGATCGGCTACAAAGTGCCGGCCTTCACAGAGAATATGCGGGACGCGGCGGCGCTCGACCTCATCGCGTCGCTCGCCCTCGGCCAGAACTCGCCGCTCTATAAAAAGCTCGTCATCGACGAACAGAAGAACGATGTCCTGCAAGGCGGCTATCAGAATCATGCCGACCCCTACCTCTTCGTCGTCTACTCCCGCATTAAGAAAGACGCCGACCTGCCCGTCGTGCAGGAGGCGATCATCTCGACTTTGAACGGGTTCAAAGACACGCTGGTTGACGCCAAGCGCCTCGAAGCCGTGAAGAGCAACCTGCGTTACAGCTTCGCGCTCGGTCTGGATAACAGCGAGGCCATCGCTGCCAATCTCGCCAACTTCATCGCCTTGACGCGAACGCCCGAAACGCTCAACCAGATCTATGATCTCTACGCGTCGCTGACGCCGGAAGACCTCCGCGAGGTTGCCCGCAAATACTTCGTGACGTCCGGCCGCACCGTCGCCACCCTCGCCCACAAGAAGGAGGCCAAGTGAGAGCACTGGTCCTGCTGTTGTCCGCCCTCACCCTCCCGGCGATGGAGGTTGTTACGTTACCAGGGCAGTCGCCGATCATCAATTTCCGCTTCGTCTTCCGCTGTGGCTCTTTGAATGACTTGAAAGGCAAGGAAGGCACCGCCGCCCTGACGGCCGCCATGCTCGCTCGCGGCGGTTCGCAGTCGACGCCGTACAGCGACATCATCGAAAAGTTCTACCCCATGGCCGCCGGTGTCGGTGACCAGACCGACCAGGAGATGCTGACCATCAGCGGCGTCACCCACGTCGACAACCTGGAGGCCTACTACTCCACGCTCCGCGACATGCTGCTGAAGCCGGGTTGGCGCCCGGAGGATCTGAAGCGGCTGCGCGACGACCAGTTGACCTCGCTCCGTGTCTCCCTGCGCCAGCAGAACGACGAAGAGCTGGGCAAGGAGGTGCTCTATAACCTTCTGCTCGGCACAGCCCACCCGAATGGCACGGTCTCTGCACTCGAAAAGTTGACCCTCGCCGACCTGCAGGCGTTCTACAAGCAGCACCTGACGCAGGCCAACCTCACCATCGCCCTCGCCGGCAAGTACCCCGAAGGCTTCGCCGAACGGGTGAAGAAGGACTTCAGCCAACTGCCAACCGGCAAGCCGTCCGCCGTGAAGCGTCCGGCCCCGAAGCCAATTCCGCAAACGCGCGTCACCATCGTCAAAAAGCAGACCCGGGCCGTCGCCTTCTCGCTCGGCTTCCCCATCCCGGTCAACCGCAGCCATCCGGACTTTCCGGCGCTGCTCGTCGCCAACACCTGGTTCGGCCCGCACCGGTCAAGCGCCGGCAATCTGTACCAGCGGATGCGCGAAATCCGCGGCCTGAACTACGGCGACTACAGCTATCTCGAGTACTTCCCCCGCGGGATGTTCCAGTTCGAGCCGGACCCGAACCTCGCCCGCCGCCAGCAGATCTTCCAAATGTGGATCCGCCCCGTTGAACCGCAGACCGCCCACTTTACGCTCCGCTTGGCGCTGCACGAGCTCGAACGTCTCGTCGAGAAGGGCTTAACCGAAAGCGACTTCGAAGAGACCCGCAGCTTCCTCAGCCGCGGCGTGAATCTGTTGTTGAAGACGAAGGCCAACGAACTCGGCTACCGCATCGACAGCCAGTTCTATGGCATCGGCGAATACCCGGAGTACATCAAAAGCGCCGTGGCCAAGCTGACGGTCGAAGACGTCAACAAAGCCGTGAAAAAACACCTGCGCAAAGATCGCCTGGAGATCGTCGCCGTCGCCGAAGATGCCGAAGCCTTGCAGAAGGCGCTGCTCAGCGATGGGCCGTCGCCGATGACCTACAACAGCCCGAAGCTCGCGGACATCCTCGAAGAGGACAAGCTCGTCTCTACGCGGAAGCTGGGCCTGAAGCCGGCGCAAGTTCGCATCGTGCCCGTCGACCGGTTTTTCCAATGAAACGGCGGGCCTGGCTGCTGCTTCCGCTCGCCTCCTGCGCCAAGCGCGAGGCGTTCGTCGCCGTGGCCGAAACGGTCCGCATCGTCGATATCGACAGGGGAATGGTGACGGTCGACAAGATCGCCAAGACTAAAGCGGAGTGGCGGCAGGCGCTGTCGCCCACCCGCTACTGGGTCATGCGCGAGGCCGGCACCGAGCAGCCGTTCACGGGCGAGTACGACAAGTACGAAGGCCCCGGCGTCTTCCGCTGCGCCGCTTGCGGCATAGCGCTCTTCTCTGGCGACCACAAGTTCATTTCGAGCTCCGGCTGGCCCAGCTTCTGGCAGCCGCTGGCGCCGCAGAATATCCTGAAGCGGCAGGATGGTGACCGCACCGAGGTGCTTTGCATCCGCTGCGAAGGCCACCTCGGCCATGTCTTTGACGATGGTCCCCAGCCCACCGGCCTCCGCTACTGCATCAACTCGATCGCGTTGAAACTCACCAAGTAACCGGGCTCTGCTTTTCCACTTTCGCCGGGTCGATCTCAATCCCGAAGCCCGGCGTATCGGGTAGCGTAATCTTGCCGTTCACCGGCGCCGGATTCCACTTCTCGAAGTGGTAGTAGGTGCTCATCTTCGGGATGAGGTACTCAACGAGCGGACACGTCATCGGGCTCTGGCTCGCCACCACGTGCATGGCTGAATGAACGTTGTGGCCATGCGGGATCACCTGCGCGTCGAAGGAACTGGCAATGTGGCAGATCTTGACGAGTTCGCTCACGCCGCCGCACCACTCGGGGTCGGCCTGCACTACGGTGATCGCCTGCGCTTCGAGAAAACGTTTGGTCTCCCACCGGCCGTAAAAGTGCTCGCCCGTAGCCACCGGCACCGACGTCGCCCGGCGCAGCGCCGCGAAGCTCTCCATCTTCTCCGGCGCGAACGCCTCTTCAATCCAGCGGGGCCGGTATTGCTCCACCTGCTTGGCCCACTGCAAGGCATAGTTTAGGTCCCAACCCATAAAGGCATCGAACATGATGTCGACGTCGTAGCCCATCGCCTCGCGCAGGTTCCGCACAATCGCGACGTTCTTCGCCATGCCCGCCGCGCCGTCTCCCGGCCCGTACGGCATGAACCACTTCTGATGCATAAAGCCGCGCTGCTTCAACTCGACGCACTTCTTCTTGAGCAACTCCGGCTCCACACTGAAGCCGAGGCAACTGCCATAGGCTTGCACAGCCGGCCGCGTCGGACCACCCAGCAACTGGTACACCGGCGCCTTGAAGTAGCGGCCGCGCAGATCCCACAGCACGTTGTCGACGGCGGAGATCGCCATCATGTAATGGCTCGAACGCGAGTGGCGGTTCGACCGGTACATCTGGTCCCACAGCGTCTCTCCGGCCAGCGCCTCCTTGCCCATCAGGAACGGACGCAACTGCCGATGGACGACGACGGCCGCCTCCTCATCAATCGGGCCGTAGATCGCTTCGAGCCCGGCGTCCGTCTTCAGCTTCAGATACAGCGCCGTCACGCGGCCTTCGCCCGCCGCCCGGCCCTGCTCTTTATACTCGGCGGGCCGCAGCGCGTCGTAGATGTGCAAGGGGTTCGTCTGGTACTGCCGATTCGCGGTGCCGGCCTCGTACTTGTACTTGCCTTCGAGGCGGACGAATTCGAGCGCCGCGATCTTGCCGCCGGCGGCCGCATTCAACACCGGGTAAGCGGCCATTCCCGCTAGAAACATACGTCGGTTCATTTGTCCTCCCAGGCCATACAGACCCAAATGTCGCGATCCACGCGCTCGCGCAACGTCCACTCCTGCGCGCCCAAGGCCTTAATTACGCGGTCCGCGTGCCGCGGCGGAATCCCGCCGACGATCAACCGGCCTCCGGGCTTCAACACCCGCTTCATCTCCTCCGCGTTGTGCGACACGGTCTCAGCATTGATGTTCGCGAAAATCACGTCGGCCCACTGCGGTTGAATCGATCGCAGCGTCCCGGTGAACAAGCCAATCTCCGCTGGCATGTCCGCGCGCGCCGCCACCACGGCATCATGGTCGATGTCGCAGCCATGCACCTGCGCCGCGCCCAAACGCAACGCCGCCAGTGCCAAAATCCCGGAGCCGGCGCCGAAATCAAAGACGCGATCGCCCGGCTGCACCGTCCGTTCGAGCACCTCAAGAGCCAACTGAGTCGTCGTATCCGCACCAGTACCGAAGGCGATGCCAGGGTTGATGACCAGCCGTTCGCGTCCGGGCGGCGTTGGCTCTTCGCACCACGGCGGCGCGACGAACAACCGCTCGCCCACGGGCCGCCCGGGCCACGCGGCCTCGGATTCGGCCTGCCAGTCCACGTCCGGCTCCTCTTGCCACACCGGGTCGAACGCTGCGAACTCGGAAGCCTCGAATACTTCGTTGAAGAAGGCCCGCAGACTGACGCGATTCGCCGTCAGATCCTCTTCGGTGACCCCGGCCGTGTCCAATTCCCAGAGCCGGCCGAGCAGTTCGTCCTTCTCGTCCTGCGTACATTCGATGGTGAGAGAGTGCATTACCCTTGAACTCGTTTTTCCTTGCCGGACCAGAACGCTTCTTTCAGTTCGAGCTTCCGGATTTTGCCCGTGCCGGTCTTCGGCAGCGCTTCGGCGCGAAACTCTATGATGCGCGGATGCTTAAAGCGGCCGAGCCGTTCGCCGAGGAAGGCGAGCAACTCTTCGGTCGCCAGCTCCGAGCCGGGCTTGCGCACGATCACCGCCGCCGGCACCTCGCCCCACTTCTCGTCCGGCGCGGCCACCACGGCGCATTCGAGCACCGCCGGATGAGCCGCAATCGCCCGCTCCACTTCGATCGAGGAGATGTTCTCGCCGCCGCTGATGATGATCTCCTTCTTGCGATCGACGATGAGCACGTAGCCCTCATCGTCCCAAACGGCCATGTCGCCGGTGTGGAACCAGTCGCCGTCCATCACCGCGGCCGTCGCGGCGGGCTCATTATAGTAGCCCGCCATGACATGGTCGCTGCGCGTGATGATCTCGCCAATCGAAGTGGCATCGCGCGGCACGTCCATCCCCTGCGGGTCCACCACGCGAATCTCCACACCCGGTAACGGCCAGCCGGTCATGGCTTGCCGCCGCTGCCGGTCCGCGTCATCGACGAAGGTCACGCCCGGCTTCGGGCCGGACTTGCTCAGCACCGGCGCAGTTTCCGTCAGGCCGTATCCGGCCGCAGCCTCGCAATGGAAGGCGGCTTCGAGGCGCGCGATCAACTCCGGCGACGATGCCGCCCCGCCCAGCATGATGTGCCGCAGGCTCGACGTATCGAACTGGCCCAGCTGCGGACAGTTCAACAGCGCATTGGCCATCGTCGGCACCAGGCACATGTCCGTCGCCTTATGCTCGGCAATCAGCGCGAGCACCCCCGCCGGATCGAACCGCCGAACCATTACCTGTTTCGTCCCCATCATGGCGCAGGCCTGCGGCATGCCCCAGCCGTTGGCGTGGAACAACGGAATCGTATGCAGGTCCACCTTGGTCTTCGCGTCGTCGAAGGTCGTGGCGAGCGAGAGCGCATGCAGATAAAGCGTCCGATGGGTCAGGCTGACGCCCTTCGGCGTACCGGTGCTGCCGCTTGTGTAGAAGAGCTCGGCGATCTGGTTCTCGTCGATCTTCGTCCAATCGCAAGCGGCGGGCGGAGCATTCATCTCAAACTTATCGAGCGCGATCCAGTGTTCGACGGCCGGGCAGGCAAGTCCGCTGATCAGCCCCGCAAAGTCAGGCTCATAGAACACGATGCGGGCCCCGGAGTGATTCAGGATGCCGGTGATCTCGCCCGCTGTGAGCCGCACGTTTAACGGCATCACGATCCCGCCGGCCATCACAACGCCGTAGTAGCCCTCCAGCAGCAGATGGGTGTTGAAGCTGAGGTACGCCACCCGGTCACCCGGCTGCAGGCCCAGCGCCAGCAACGCTCCGGCGAGGCGCTCACAGCGCTCTGCAAAGTGGCCGTAGGTAAATTGCTTGTCGCCGCAGACGATGCCGATTCGGCGCTTGAAGAGATCGGCGGCGCGGTAGAGAAAACGAATAGGGGTGAGTGGCAGGTTCATTTGGCGAATCGCTTGAAAAAGCTATCAGATTTCCAAGCGGGACGCTGCGGTTGGTTCGCCGTGCGGGCGACCAGTGCGGCTAAGTATTCTGTAAACCGCCCGGCGGCGGGGATATCCACGGGCTGTGCGAGATCGTCCGAAACGGCGTGGTAGCGCACCTTCAACCACTCTGCCTGCAGCTTCTCTTCGGGCGAACCCTTCTCATAGCCAAACTTGAAGGCGAGCGACGGAATACCGGCGCGGATAAAGCTGTACTGATCACTGCGGATGAACCGCCGCTGCTCGGGGATCGGATCGGGCAGCACGGGCAGCTGGAACTCCTTGGCCACTTCGCGGGCCGTATCGCCGAGGGTGGATTCATCAATGCCGAGCATCGTCAGAAACTTCAGGGCGTGCAACGGCATAAACATGTCCATGTTGCAGTTGGCGATCAACTGCTTGGCCGGCACCGTGGGGTTGCGCGCAAAGAACCGCGAACCCTGCAGACCCTTCTCCTCGCCCGTCACCGCCACGAACACGACGCTCCGTTCGAGTGGCGTACCGGCCTTGAGCAGCCGGGCGACTTCGAGCATCGCCGCCACGCCAGAGGCGTTATCGAGCGCGCCGTTGAAAATGCCATCGCCGGCGAAGGACGTCGTCTTGCCGAGGTGGTCGAGATGGGCGCTGACGACGATGTACTCATTCTTCCGCTTTGGATGGGAGCCTTCGAGCTTGGCCGCCACATTGGGGCTTTCGAGTTCGCCGCGCTTCACGGTTATCGTGGCCGCGAGTTCGCCCTGCAATGGAAATTTGGGCAGCGGCTTTTCGGCCGTGGCCAAGTCGAGCAATTCTTTCACGGTATGGCCTGAGCCGGTAAAGAGGACGTCGGCGTGCTCCGGGTTAAAGGTGAGAGAAACCTGCTGGCCGGCCTCGTCGGAGATCGCGGTCATCGAAGCCTGCAGGCGGGCCGCCGAAGCGCGCGGCCACGGTGTCGTCTGCACGCGGGGAATCGTAATGAGTCCGATCGCCCCCAACTTCCGCAGCGGCTCCCACCGAACGTCTCCCGATTGCACATGCGCCGACAGCGGTCCCGGCCAATCCTTCGGGGCGCCGGAAAACATCACGGCGATCTTGCCCTTCAGGTTCAGCCCCTTCAGATCGTCGTGCTTCATCTCCGGCACGCGGAGGCCATAGCCGACGAACACCATCGGCGCCTGTACCGTCGGTGACGGGTCGGTCCGCAAGCCGAAGTAGGCCTGCTTGCCGAGTTCGATCGCCACGGTCTTGCCGTCGCGCACAATGCCTAGCTTTGAGTTCGGCTCGTCAATTTGGCGGGTTGAAAACTTCACCGGCTGCATGTAGCCCTGCGTCCCGGCGGCAGCCAACCCCAACCGTTCGAACTCCGCGGCGACATAGGCGGCCGCCTTGCGGTGGCCTTCGCTTCCGGTGTTGCGGCCCTCGAGCTTGTCGTCGGCGAGAAACTGCACGTGTTTCCACCAAAGTTCGCCGTTGTTTTCAGCGGACACAGAAGTTACAAACAGGACAAAGCAAAAGACGCGGCGCATGAGTATCCTTAAGGTTTCGGCCAAGTTGCTGACGGAATCTCCATTATAGTGAGGGCATCCAAATGAAGCGCATTTTCGTGGGGCTGGCCGTAGTCGGTTTACTCGGCGTCGCAATTGCACAGCGGCGGACCCCGACGGAACGGCCGCAGCGCTACGCCTCACGCGGAACGAAGATCGCCATTGGCGCCGGGACAGACGCGTCGGCTGATGCCGGCATGCGCCTGGCGCAGAACGGCGGCAACGCGGTGGACGCCGGGGTCGCGGCGATGTTTGCCGCCAGCATGGTAGAGTACTCGCACTTCGGCTTCGGCGGAGAAGCGCCAATTTTGATTCGTACGAAAGAGGGCAAGGTGGTTTCCATCGCCGGCATCGGCACCATGCCCAAGCTCGCCACGGCTGAGTTGTTCCGCAACCGGCGGATGCTGCCCGGAGAGATTCAGAACCTGGAACCCAACGGCCTAAAGGGCATGGTGCCGGTGGCCGGTTTGATGCCCGCGCTGGTTCCCGGCATGGTGGAGGCCGGCCTGGTTGCGCTCCGCGAGTACGGCACCAAGTCCTTTTCTGAAGTGATTCAACCAGCGATCGAGCTAGCCGACGGCGCACCTCTCGATGAGATGCGCGCGAGCTCTCTCGCCCGGTCGCGACGCTTCTTCGAACTATGGCCGACCTCCAAGGCTGCCTACCTGCCGCCCGGCTTCACGCCGATGCCGAGTGCGATTTTTCATCAGCCGGATTTGGCCCGCACGCTCCGGGCGATGGCCGCCGCGGAACTCCGCGCGGTGAAGGGCGGCGCGGCCCGGCAGGGCGGCATCGACGCCGTCCGCGATTACTTCTACCGCGGCGACATCGCCCGCAAGATCGACGCCTTCAGCAAGGCCAACGACGGCCTGATCCGGTACGAGGACATGGCCGCCTTCCGGCTGAAGCCGGAGGAACCGGTCTCCACCACCTATCACGGCTACACCGTATACAAGCCCGGCTTCTGGAGCCAGGGCCCCATCTTCCTCGAAGCGCTGAACCTGCTGGAAGGCTTCTCGCTCGGAGAGATGCCCCATAACTCCGCGAAGTATCTGCATACCATCACCGAAGCGCTGAAACTGGGCTATGCCGATCGCGATACCTACTACGGTGATCCCACCTTCTCGAAGATCCCCGCCGCCACGCTGCTGTCAAAAGAGTACGCCGCCGAGCGCCGCAAGCAGATGGGTGACCAAGCCTCCATGGAGTTCCTGCCCGGATTGATCGATGGCAAGAAAGGGCTCCACCCCTCGCAGACGGAGATGGTCCATCACAAGATCGACGATGAGCTGATGGCGCGCGACACCACCTGCGTCACCGCGGCCGACGCGGACGGCATTATCTTCTCGGTCACTCCTTCCGGCTCGTGGCTGCCCTCGGTGGTCGCGGGCGACACCGGCATTCCGCTCACGCAGCGGGCCCAGAGCTTTCTGCTGATTGAAGGGCATCCGAACGAACTCGCCGGCGGGAAGCGGCCGCGCGTCACGCTGAGCCCGACCATCGTCACTCGCGACGGCAAGCCGTTCCTGGCGCTCGCGACCCCCGGCGGCGACAACCAGGATCAGGCTCTGCTGCAGATGTTCCTCAACGTCGTCGACTTCGGCATGAACGCGCAGTCGGCCGTTGAAGCGCCCCGGCTGCAGACGCGGCATCTGGTGTCAAGCTTCGATAATCACGCCATGAGCCCCGGTGATTTGATGCTCGACGAACGCATTTCGCCGAGCGCCATACAGCAGTTGGCCCAGCGCGGCCACCAGGTGAGTACCCGTTCGAAGTGGGCCAGCGGATCAGCGCCAGTGATTATCCGCTACGCGCCCGGCGGAACGATTGAGGCGGGGGCGGACCCGTATGGGTACCGCACGGCAAGGGCTTGGTAAGCAATCTTTCGCTGTTCGCCGCCGAACCGACTAAGCTTGCGCAGAAACTCGCGCGGTTGGCCGAACGCGGCATTCTGATCGGCACGAGTTCCTGGAAGTACGAGGGCTGGCTCGGCCAAATCTACACGCCAGATCGCTATTTCACCCGGGGCAAGTTCTCGGCCAAGAAGTTCGAGGATACCTGCCTCGAAGAGTACGCCGAAACATTTCCCATCGTTTGCGGGGACTTCAGTTTTTACCAATTTCCCTCGGAAGAGTACTGGCGGAAGCTGTTCAGCAGTTCGCCAACGTCCCTACGCTTCGCCTTCAAAGTGCCCGAAGAGATCACCGTGAAAGTGTTCCCGGCGCACGCGCGGTACGGCCGGCGGGCGGGGCTCGAGAATCCGAATTTCTTAGATTTCGACCTGTTCCGGCAGATGTTCCTCGAACTGCTACGGCCCTACGGCAACCGGGCGATCGTTTTGATTTTTGAGTTCGGTCAGATGTCGCGGAAGACCGTGCCGGACGTCGACGCGTTCCTTGAAAAACTGGTGCCGTTTCTCGACAAGCTCCCGGAGGGCCCGCGCTACGCGATCGAACTGCGGAACGCTGAATTTCTGACGCGCGACTACTTCGACGCCCTGCACGAACGCGGCGTTGCGCACATCTTCAACGCCTGGACGCGCATGCCGGACCTGCCGGCGCAGACCGCGCTGCCGCAAGCCTATACCGCCGATTTCACCGTCGTTCGCGCGTTGCTGCGGCAAGGACGGGCGTACGAAGACGCCGTGAAGAGCTTCTCGCCGTACGAAAAGATTCAGGATCCCAACTTCGAATCGCGCGATGCGCTGCGGGCGCTCATTCAGCGTTCGCTCGGCATGGAGCAGCCCGCCTACATCTTCGTGAATAATCGATTCGAGGGCAACGCGCCTTCTACGATCGAAGCGGTAGTGGAGGGGATTGACGTATGATTTCGCGAAGAGAACTGTTGGCGGCGCCGGCCTTATTCCAGCGGACGCCCGCCCGCAGGAACGTTCTGTTTCTGATGGCGGATCAGCATCGCGCCGATTGCCTGGGCGGTACCGCGCACACGCCCAACCTCGACCGCTTGGCCGCCGAGGGGAGCCGCTTCCCCAACGCCTACTCCTCGACGCCCACCTGCACCCCGGCGCGCGCCTGCCTGCTGACCGGCCTTTCGCCCTGGAACCACGGCATGTTGGCCTACGGCCGCGTGGCCGCGAAATATCCCTACGAAATGCCACGCGCGATGAACGATCTCGGCTACTTCACGGCCGCGATCGGCAAGCTCCACTATGCGCCCCAGCGCAACGCCCATGGCTTTCAGATGGTGCTTCTTGATGAGAGCGGCCGCGTCGAGAACCCCGAGTTCCGCAGCGACTATCGCAGTTGGTTCGCCTCGCAAGCGCCGCTGCTGAACCCCGATGCTACCGGCGTCGGCTTCAACGACTACAACGCCAAGCCCTACGTCCTGCCCGAACGGTTGCATCCCACGCGGTGGACCGCCGACTGCGCCGTCAACTTCCTTGAAGGTTATCAGCGGCCGGAGCCCTTCTTCTTGAAGGTCTCCTTCGCGCGGCCCCACAGCCCGTACGACCCGCCGCAGCGCTGGATGGACTTCTACAAAGACCGGCCGCTTCCCGCCTCCGATGTCGCGCCCTGGGCCGAGCGCCACCGTGCGCGGAACACCGAGAAGAACGACATCTGGCGCGGCGACATGGGCGCGGCGACGGTCCGCGAGTCGCGGCAGGGCTACTGGGCCTCCGTCTCGTTCATCGATGAGCAGATCGGCCGCATCCTCGAAACCCTCGAAAAACGTGGCCTCGCGGACAGCACGATGGTCGTCTACCTCTCGGATCACGGCGACATGCTCGGCGATCATCACCTTTGGCGGAAGTCCTACGCCTACGAAGGCTCGGCGCGGGTGCCCATGATTGTCCGGCTCCCCGGCTCCCCCAAAGGCCAGACGATCCTGCAGCCGGTTGAACTGCGCGACCTCTTCCCCACGGTGCTCGCCGCCGCGGACGCCACGCCGTCCCGGCCCATCGATGGCCGTTCCCTGCTCGACCTCGTCCGCGGCAAAACCGAAGGCTGGCGCGAGTGGATCGACCTCGAACACGGCGTCTGCTACGACAACGCCAATCAATGGACCGCCCTCACCGATGGCCGCTGGAAGTACATCTTCCACGGCTACACCGGCGAGGAGCAGCTTTTCGATCTCACGAAGGACCGCGCCGAACTGCGCAATCGCACGGACGATGCCGCGCAGTTGCGCTTATGGCGCGGCCGCATGATCGCTCATCTTGAAGCCCGCGGTGACGCCTGGGTGAAGGGAGGCAAGTTGGCGACCCGCGAGAAGATGGTGCAGTATTCGCCGCTCTATCCGCGTTAGCGCCGCCGCCAACGGCCTTCGCTGAACTCCGCTTCACTATCGCGCCAGGGGCCGAATTTGCAGGCCATCTGCCCGCCGTCCACCAGTAGTGTCGTGCCGGTAATGTAGCTTGCCCAGTCGCTGGCCAGGAAGACGGCCGCCTTGGCCACCTCTTCCGGCTCGCCGCCCCGGCCCATGGGAATGGCGCGGAAATACTCTTTGATCACGGTCTCCGTGTTGAACGAGTCGGCAGTCAAGCGGGTACGGATTAGGCCGGGGTTGATCGCATTGACGCGGATGCCATACGGGCCCAGTTCGTTCGCCGCGGTGTGGACGATGCCGAGCACGCCGGCTTTCGTCGCGTTATAAGCGATCAGGTTCTCCTCGCCGTCGTAGGAGTTTGTCGAGGCGGTGAGAACGATGGCCCCCGGCTTCCCGGCGGCGCGCATGCGGGCCGCGGCGGCCTGCAGCGTTTCGAACGCGGCGGTCAGGTTTAAGGCGACGGTCTTGTCCCAGACTTCGCGGGTGGTCTCGGGGATCGGCCGGATGAAGGCGGTGCCGGCGTTGATCATCACGATATCGGGTGCGGGGCCGGCGGAGAAGGCCGCCTCCAGGCTGGCTCGGTCCGTCACGTCGACGGCAGGCGTGGATTCGAGGTCGAAGATAGTAACTTGCGCTCCACAGGCGGAGAGCGTCTGCGCCATGGCGCGGCCAATGCCATTGGCGCCGCCGGTAACGATAGCGTTCCGGCCGGAGAGATCGATCTGCATATTACTACGCTATCCTGTTCGCTGATGAGTGGTCTAACGCGGCGCGGTTTTTTCAGTATGACGGCAGCCATGGCGCAAACGGCTCCGCCCCCACTGAACATCGTTTTTCTCTGTTCCGATGACCACACCGCCGCGGATTTGGGCTGCTCCGGAAACGTAAACATCCATACGCCGAACCTCGATCGGCTCGCCGCGCGCGGCGCCCGGTTCCCCAATTGCTTCGTCGCTTCGCCCCAGTGCAGCCCCAACCGTTCCGCGATTTTCACGGGATGCACCCCGCACACCACCGGCACCTCGCGGCTCCACACGCCGATGCCGCCGTGGGAAAAGACGTTTCTAGATGCCCTAAAGGAGCGCGGCTACCATACCGGGGCGTATCGCAAGGTGCATCAGGGCGACGAGTTCAACCGGCGGTTCGACTTCTATCGCGCCGACAAGAAGGCAGCCTTCGCGGAGTTCTTCGATCAGCGCCTGGCCGACCAGCCGTTTTTTCTCCACGTCGGCTTTACGGATCCACATCGGCCGTACGTGCCGAAGGCATTCGATCCGCCGCATGACCGGTCCAAAGTGCGCGTGCCAAAGTTTCTACCCGATACCCCGGAAATTCGCGAAGACCTCGGGATGTACGCCGACTTTATCGCGCGCATGGATGCCGAGTGCGGCCAACTGCTCAGTTTGCTCGAGTCCCGCGGATTGGCCAAAAACACCGTCGTGTTCTTCTCCGGCGACAACGGCATGCCGTTCCCGGGCGCGAAAGGCACCTGCTACGATCCCGGTCTGAACGTGCCTCTCCTCGTGTATTGGCCGGGTCTCGCACGTGGATTTACCCGCCACTTGGCTCGACCTCGCTGGCGCGCCCGTTCCAGCCAAAATGCAGGGGCGGAGTTTCCGGGGCTTGTTAGACGGATCGAGCTATCAGAAGCGGGACGCCGTTTTCAGTGAACGCAACTGGCACGACAATTTCGATCCGATCCGCAGCATTCGCACCGAGCGCTACAAGCTGATTTTCAATGCCGCTCCGCATTTTCCGTACCGTCCCGCATGGGACCTGGCCGACAGCTTAACCTGGAAAAGTTATCTGGATTTGGCGCGGAAGGGGAAGCTCTCGCCTGCCCACGGCCGGCTGGTGCAGCCGGCCCGGCCAATGGTGGAACTGTACGACTTAGCCACCGATCCGGACGAGTTTCAGAACCTCGCCGATAGCCCGGCGCACGCTGCCGTACGTCTGGAATTACAGAAAAAACTGGGCGAATGGATGGAGAAGACGTACGATTTTCTGCCGCCAACTGCCCCCGGCTGGCCGGTAAGACTATAGCTTTTGTCTTGACGGGGGAGGCGAAACGATGATACGGTCGGAAATGCGACACACGTCCTGGGTCAATTTTGCCCCAGCGTGTCTCATGCGTCCGAAGCCTGATCGAGCATGAAACAGCCACATTTCGTTGTCGTAATCGCCCACTCCGTCCACGGCCGCCTCCGCCGTGTGCACCTTTCTCATACGGTGCTGTATACCGTTCTAGCGCTAGCCATGATTGGCTGCTTTACGGTGGTGGGGTTCGTCACCTCGTACGCGAGAATGGCGTGGAAGGTTACCAACTACAACAACTTGCGCGACGAAGTCTCGACGCTGCAAAAACGCTATCAGGACCTGCAACGCTCCACCGAGCAGACGAAAGAACAGCTCGCTACGTTGCAAATGTTGGCTTCGGAAGTTTCGATGGCCTACGGGATCAAGGAACGGATGGATGGTCCGCAGTCGGTGGCGGCCGAGGGCAAGTTAATGCCCACTTTCCAGGAATCGATTGAGCAGTACGATTTATTGCGGTCCACTCGGTTGTTCAATCCGGCCACCCGCCGGATCAATCAGATGTGGCAGCAAAACGTCGTCCCGAGCATCTGGCCGACCAATGGCCGATTGCTGAGTTCCTTTGGTTCGCGTTCAGACCCCTTTACCGGCGGCAGCGCCTTCCACGCTGGTGTGGACATCTCCTGTTCAACGGGTACGCCAATCAAGGTTGCGGCGGATGGCATCGTGAAGACCGCGCAGTGGAGCGGGGCCTACGGCAAACTGATTGTGGTCTCCCACGGCGGGGGACTCGAAACCTACTACGCGCATCTGTCAACCTTCGACGTCATTCCGGGCCAGGAAGTGCGGCGCGGACAGACGATCGCCCGCAGTGGCGGCACGGGCCGCGCCACTTCGCCGCACCTTCATTACGAAGTCCGGCAGGGCGGAGCGCCAGTGAACCCCTACAAGTATCTGGCCAAGTCCCTTGTTTTGGGCCCCACCGTGCAAAAGGACCTGCCTTTCTAATAGAATCATCGAGGGTTGTAGAAGAGCCCTCATGAGATGAATTCGAACTACCTGCGATTTGCCGCCGCCTCCGGCGCGGCGCTCCTGCTTGTTGCCGCCAGCTACCGGACGCAAACACCGCGCGTGATGTCCGACACCGCCACTGCGTTCCTGGCTTCCTTGTCCGCTGACCAGCGCAGCAAAGCGGTCTTCTCGTTTGAAGATGACGAACGCCTGAACTGGCACTTTATCCCGAAAGTCCGCAAAGGCCTGCCGTTGAAGCAGATGGGCCATGAACAGCGTGCCCTGGCGCATGCTCTCCTCAGCGCCGGGCTGTCGCAACAGGGCTACATCAAAGCCACGAGCATCATGAGCCTCGAAGATATTCTGCGGCAACTGGAAAAAGATACGACTGGCCGTCGCGACCCCGAGCAGTACTTCTTCTCCATCTTCGGCACCCCGTCCGAAAATGGCACCTGGGCCTACCGCGTCGAAGGCCATCATCTGGCATTGAACTGGACGATCGTCAAGAACCGCGTCGCGTCGAGCCCCATGTTCTTCGGCACCAATCCGGCCGAGATTCAGGAAGGGCCGCGGAAAGGCCTGCGCGTGCTCGGCCGCGAAGAGGATCTGGGCCGCGCCCTGCGCGTCGCCTTGACGCCGGAGCAGTTGAAGACTGCGGTGGTGTCGGAAACCGCGTACAAAGACATCTTCACCATGGCCGACCGTAAGGCCGCCTTGAAGGGTCAGCCCAACGGGCTCTCCGCCACAAAAATGACCCCCAAGCAGCGGGAGCTCTTGGCGGCGTTGCTGGATGAATATGCCTCGAACGTGCCGGAGCAGGCAGCCGCCACGCGCGCCGCGCAGATCAAGGCCGCCGGGAACAACCTCTACTTTGCCTGGGCCGGTACGGCGGGCAAAGGGGAAGGTCACTACTATCGCGTGCAGGGGCCGACGTTCCTGGTGGAATACGACAACACGCAAAACAACAACAACCACGTGCATTCGGTTTGGCGCGATCTGGCAGGTGACTTTGGTTACGATTTGCTCGGCGACCACGTTCAGGCCAGCCATAGCAAGTAAGCCACGCTAAACTGAAAGTATGTTGCCTCGCCGCGCGTTCCTCGCCCTGATGAGCGCGCGGCCCATCCTCGCCGCGACCGGCAAGGGCCAGGAGGCCGAGGGCGACCGGCAACGGTTCCTCGATCCGACGACAGAGTTTGAAGTCGTCCGCCTGACCAGTCCTGATCACGAGAGCATTCTGCCCTCGAATACCGGCCGGACGGTATCGAAGCGCGCCGAGTTTCTAATCTGCGGTTCCGATCGCGGCCAAGGGATGCAGGCCTTCCGCATCGACATCAAAACCGGCAAGACCCGGCAGTTGACGGAACTCGCGGCGCTCGAGCCCGAAACGATGACGCTGGCCGGCGGTGATCGCTGGCTGTACGCCATCGACGGCCGCCGCTTGCTGCAGATCAACCTGGGCAGCTTGCGGGAGAGGCAACTGGCCGAACTGACGGAAAGCGCCCGGAAGCTGAGTCTATCCGAGGACGGCTTCAACGCGGTGTACGCGGAGAAAGTGGGCGACCGGACCCGGCTTCGCTTTCTGCCGACCGGCAAGCCGGTTCCGCAGACTGTGGCCGAGTTCGACGGAACGTTGACCGAAGTGGGGGTCCGCCCGAAACGCGCCGGGCTCTTCTATGTCCGGGACGGGACTTTATGGCTCGCGAGCTTCGACGGCCGGGAGAATCGAGAGGTGAAAACGCCGCCCGGGCAGGTGCTCGAAGCGCAATGGTCGCCCGATGGCCGCGCCATCCTCTACCTGCATAAGCCGGAAGGCGAGGGGAAGCTGAACGAGATGCGCGAGGTCGCGCCGGATACGAACACGGACGTGCTCTTATCGAAGACCAGCCAGTTCGTCCGCTTCGCACCCAACGGCGACGGCTCCGTGTTCCTCGGCGCCAGCGGAAGCAAGGCCCAGCCGACTTTGCTGCTTTTGCTGCGAACGGTACGGCGCGAACTCACGATCTGTGAGCACAAGTGTTCGGATCCCCGGTTGGCCAACCCGACCTTCGCGCCAAACTCGCAACGAATCTTTTTTCAGACCGACCGCCACGGCAAGATGGTGATCTATTCGATGGCTGTCGACCGGCTGGTGGATCCTACTGAGGAGCCGCCGCAGTAAGCAGCTCCTTTGCCGAAGCGCGGCCACCATGGGAGTTGCTGATCTTGGCGAAGGTGATCTTGCCGGCGCGGTCGATGAGAAACGCTGAAGGGTAGGCGGTCTCGTTCTTGGCTTCCCAACGCAGGTCGTATTGCTTGGTGAAGGTGTAGTCCGGGTCCAGCACCATCGTGAAATGCGCGGGCAATTTCTTGTCGGTGGCAAACTCCTCGGCGCGTTTGGTGACTTCTGCGGCAGGGCCCGGATAAACCAGCACTACGCGGTAACCGGCCTTCGCGAAGCCTTCACCGTTCTGGACCAGGTCCTGGACTTGGCGGTTGCAGAGCGGGCATTGGTATCCCGGGAAGCCGCGGAGGACGATCAAGGCAACGGGGCCGTCCGCCAGGACGGCGCTGAGTTTGGTGGGACGGCCATCGAGCGCGGTGAGGGTGAAGTCCGGGGCGGACTGTCCAACCGTGGGCGGCGCAGCCAGGGCGGCGCCAGCGAGAGCAAGGGCAACGAAGGAAAGCAGTGGGTTCATGCCGACCATTCGCCATCTGTCAGCGTTTGGTTACTGTGGGGCTTGTGCTCGTGCCGAATATGTTCAAAAATCAGGTCGAGAGGACGAAATGAAGTTGTGGGCGCCGGACTCTCCCGCCCGTTGAAAGTTGGCCGCGTCCCGAGGAGCCTTCTGTGCAGTTCACATCTCAACTTGCTCGCCTGAATAGTGCCGTGGCGTTGGAGCGGCTTGGTGGCGACGAAGAACTTCTTCGGGAGGTTGCTCAGCTTTTCCTCGAGGAATATCCGACGCTGATGACCCAAATCCGCGCCGCGGTGTCCGCGGGCGATCCCGAAGCGTTGCAGAGGGCGGCGCATAGCTTGAAGGGTTCGGTCTCGAATTTTGGCGCCGATGCCGCGTATCATGCAGCGTTTGCGTTGGAATTGATGGGCCGGAATCGCGAAATGGGCCAGGCCCAAAGCGGCCTGACGGCGCTTGAAGAGGCTCTCGAATACATTCATCCGGCCTTGGCGGAATTGGCTGCGCAAGCGCAATAAATCGATAGGGTAAACCGCCCGTTTGCTATAGTGAAAGTTCCCTATGGCCGTTACGGACGTTGTTTGCGCGCACAGCCCGGACTCGGATGATGCCTATATGTTCTATGGCTTGGCAACGAAGAAAATTCGTTCCAAGTTTGTGAACTTCAAGCATGTCTTGGATGACATTCAGACTTTGAATCGGAAGGCGATGGTAGGCGAGTATGAATTGACCGCCATTTCCTACCACGCTTACCCCTACGTCGCGGATAAATACTATGTGATGGCCTCCGGTTCCAGCGTTGGTGACGGCTACGGTCCGATGATCGTGTCGAACCACCCGATGGCCTCGACCGATTTGAAGGGCAAGCGGATCGCGATTCCCGGCAAGATGACGACAGCGTTTTTGACGCTCAGTATCTTCCAGCCCGACTTTATCCCTGTCGAAGTGCCGTTTGACAAGATTCTCGATGCCGTGAAGGACGGGGCGGCCGACGCGGGCCTAGTCATTCACGAGGCGCAACTCACCTACGCCCGCGGCGGATTCCACCAGATCATCGACCTCGGGAAGTGGTGGAAGAAGACATACGACATGCCGCTGCCGCTCGGCTGCAACGTGTTGCGCCGTGACCTTTCGCCGGAAGTGCGTGCGGAAAGCTGCCGCCTGATGCGGGAAAGCATTCAATACGCCCTCGATAATCACGAGGAAGCCCTCTCGTACGCCATGCAATTCGCGCGCGACATGGAAGCCGACCTGGCGACGAAGTTCGTCGGCATGTACGTTAACCACTACACCGTGGATGCGGGCGACATCATTCCGAAGGCGGCTCAGCAGCTGCTCGATATGGGTCACGACATCGGGTTGATCCCTAATCGCGTCCAGCTGGAATTTATCCGGTAGACTTTTGGGGCGCGGCAGCCGTCCTAACGGTATGCGCTTTGCGATCCTCGCTCTACTGTGTCCGGCCCTGCTGCTGGCTCAGGACTCGACTCCTAAAGAACGCCAGAAGTACGTCAAGTCACTTGCCAATGAAGGCGCCGCTGGCATTCCGAAGCTGTTGCCTTACGCACAAGACCCGGATATCGGGGTTCGCCGCGATGTGATCCGAACCATGGTCGCGATCGGTGGGCCAGCTTCTCTCGAGCCCCTGACGCAGGCCCTGACAGACAGCGACGAGGAGATCCTGATTCGCGCCACCGACGGCGTCGTGAACTTCTACCTGCCGGGGTACTGGGAACGAGGGCTCAGCGGGTCCTTGAAGCGGGCCGGGTCGCGGCTGGTAAGCCGCTGGACGGATACGAACGACCAAGTGGTGCCTGCGCACGTCGAAGCGCGCCCGGAGATCGTGGCGGCGCTGGGTAAGCTGGTTAGCGGAACCGGTCCTCTGCCGGCCCGAGCGAATGCCGCCCGCGCCATCGGCGTCCTGCGTGGGCGCGCCGCGATCGATGATCTGGTCACGGGGCTGGCCTCAAAGGACAGCCAAGTGATCTATGAGGCGCTGGTGGCGTTTGAAAAGATTCGCGACCTCAGCGTCGCCCCGAAGATTCACTACCTCCTCCGTGATCTCGACGATAAGGTCCAGTTGGCCGCCTTGGAAACGGTGGGCATTCTGAAGAACCCGGAATCGGTGTCGCCGCTGCGCGAAGCCTACGAGCGGGCCCGGAACGATAAGGTCCGCCGCGCGGCCCTGAGCGCCCTATCGCAGATTCCCTCGGAGTCGTCCCGCCCGTTGTTCACCGCCCAACTCGATTCCGCCGATGAGTCCCTCCGCGCCGCTGCGGCCGAGGGCCTGGCGCGGCTGGGACGCGCCGAAGACCGCGAACTCCTGCACGCCAAGTTCGAAGGCGAGACGAAAATGCGAGCGAGGCTGGGGCAAGCCTTCGGCGCGGCTTTGCTCGGCGAAGTCACCATGGGCGAGTTCGACCCCTTGCGCTATCTCGTCAATACGTTAAACCTGAAGGCTTGGAAGGGGATCTCCGAGGCGTACCTGATTGAACTAGTACGAAACGAACCCATTCGGACGGCGATCGCCCCGGTGTTTCCCACCGCCACCAAACAGGAAAAGCTGAGCCTGTCGATGATTCTCGGCCGTAGCGGCAGTCGCGACTCCGAGCCGATGCTCGACAGCCTGGCGAAGGATCCGGATACTGAAGTCGCCAGCGAAGCGCTGCGCGCCATCCGCACCCTGCGGGCCGTAAATCCGTAGAGCCCAACGCAAAAAGCCCCGCTCACGCGGGGCTCTGCAATTTCGCGGCAGCGAAAAACTACTTCGCCTTCTTCTGCTTCTGCTGACCGACGCGGACTTTGTTCAGCGACGCTTTCTGATCGGTCCATGCCTTCCAGTCAAAACGGGCAGAGGCATCTTTCAAAAAAGTGTCGTGGTCCGTGCCCTTCGGGACAACGGCCATGAGGGTCGCCGTGTTGACGCCATCGGGGCTCACAATGCGGAAGCGCTTAACGTTCGGAATTGCCATATCTTTTTCAGGATAGCACGCGCTAGGAGAAAATGGCGTCCAACGCCGGACGAAGTTGCGGATACCGGAAAACGAACCCGGCCTTCTCTGCCGCCGCCGGCACCACCCGCTGGGAGGCGAACAGGATCTGGGCCATCTCGCCATACAGGAGTTTCACCCCAAACTCGGGCGCCGGCAAGAGTGCGGGCCGATGCAGCGCGCCAGCCAACTGCCGCGTGAATTCCGTATTCGTCACCGGATTCGGAGCTACGCCGTTCACGACTCCCGACAGCGACTCGTTCTCGACAGCGAATTGAATCATCCGGGCCAAGTCGTCGACATGGATCCAACTCATCCACTGCTTGCCAGAGCCGAGGACCCCGCCCACGCCCCACCGAAACAAGGGAGCCATCGAAGCCAGCGCTCCGCCGTCGGCGCCAAGCACGATGCCGATGCGAATCTTCACGACGCGCAAGCCATACTCCTGGGCTTTGTCCGCTTCGGCCTCCCAATCGGCGCAGACGTCAGGCAGGAAGCCGGAGGCCGGTTTGGCGTCTTCTGTCAGCACGTGGTCGCCCCGATCGCCATAGATGCCGACCGCGGAGGCGCACACCAGGGTCTTTGGCCGGTGCCGCATCTTGCCGATGGCGGAAACCAGATGGCGGGTACCCAGAATCCGGGAGTCGCGGATCCCTTTCTTCACCTCTGGGGTCCAGCGTTGGGAGACGGGTTCGCCGGCGAGATGAATTACGGCTTCGGATCGCTGGAGCAACTCCCGGCTCGGCTCGCCGGCAGTTGGGTCCCAGTGGCCGTAGTGGATCAGCGGAGTGAGGCGCGGGTTCTTGCGCGCGAGAACGACGAGCGAATGCTGCTCGGCGGGATACAGTTGCAAAAGGCGCCGGCCGATGAAGCCGGTCGCACCGGAGATAGTCAGGAACATAAGAGCGAGGGTCCAGGGGCGACATCCTGCCCGGTTCGGAGCATATGGGCAATGTCGCGGAGATAGGAGTCGACGTCCGTCTTGCGTTTCATTCCGTCGAGCGACATAAATCGAATCATGCCAAAAACGCTACGCTCCTGCCAAGGGCGATCGTGCAGTCCGAAACACCAGAGGATACCGGTGTAGGTGTTCGGGTCGCGGCCGTCGAGTGCGTAGATATCGTGGCACTTAATCATCGTACGAAGCGCGTCGGCGTGGGTAGCCGACCACTCAATGATTTTCTTGCCCCAATACATCCGGTAGTAGCCGTGGATCTTGCCGCGCAGCCGCAGCTCCTGCTGACAGGCGTTCCACAGGGCGTCGTGGGTCTGGGCCTGCAGGAACTGCTCTTCGGTGTAAACGAAGTCGCGACGGTCGGCGGCGTGCTTGGCCAGCGTCTTCAGGGCCCAATCCGGCAGGCACTCCAGTTGGTCGTAGTTTGGGGTGAAGCGGGCGAAGTTAAAGGCCAGCTCCCGGCGGACAATCAACTCTTCGAGAAACTCGACGGCCATCAGCTTGTGCTCAGCGGCATAGCCTTCCACCGCCAAGGCGACCTCCAGCGAGCTGATCATGCCGAAGTGCAGGTAGGGCGAAAGCTCGCTGGTGACTTGGTTGGACGGGGAGTTCTTGTCGCGAGCGTAGCGGCTGAGCCGGTCGACGAGGAACCGTTGCAGGGATCGCTCGGCTGCGGCTCGGCCGCCGGGGAACGCAATGGAGGGCGGGATGGAGTGGGTCCGCCGTCACTTCGACATGCCATGGCGGGCGAGGCGCCGTCCACCGGTGTAACGGCCGCGGCGGCGGCACGGGCGCCAGATGGTCGGCCAACATGCGCTTCACCTTCGGACGCATCGAGTAGGCGGCCCATTCCCGCTTCTCGAACCGGTTCATCGGGATGATGCAACTGGAGTCGACGGCGTGATAAGCCAGGCCAAGCTTGGCCGGCACGGAGGAGTTATGCCAGGAGGCGATAAACGTCGGATAGTCGTCTGTCACCACCAGCGCCGCGCGGGAGGCCAGTTGATAGACGACGTCGTTGGGGTCCTCCGGCCGCTGCCGTAGATAGAAGCAGTAGCCGATACCAAGCGCATCGAGCGCCTGCTGCGTCTCCGGGACGTTGGCGACGACAAAGGTGTGGATGCGGTCGTTGGCGGACGGGTAGGAATACGTGAGCCCCTCGTACACCAGCACCGGCAAGCCGAGCTCATTCGCCTTCTCGACCGCGTAGAGCAAGGCGTGGTTCGATGCCACCCGGCGATTCATCTGGCACCAGTAGAGGACGTACTCGGCGCCAGCGGTGCGGAGCGGAGCGTCGTTCAACGGGCGGACGCGATGTTCAAGAATCACCCTATAGAGATGCTGGTGGCCACCGTTCCGCTGCAATAATGGAAAGAGATGCGGATCTGGAATCGCGCGAAATTGCTGGGGGCCTATCTGCGCGGCGAGGAGCGCGTCAATGCGCTGCCCGTCGAGTACATTGTCGAGACCACGGCGAAGTGCAACCTGTACTGCCCCATGTGCCCGCGCGAAACGCACAAGCAGCCGAAAGAGGACATGACCGCCGAGATCTTCGAGCGGCTGGTGCAGGAAGCCGGCGAGACCGGCGAGCACATGATGCTAATCGGACTCGGTGAACCGTTCCTCGACCCTAAGATCTTTGAACGCATCGAGTACTGCGACCGCCACAACGTCTATACGCTGCTGTCGACCAACGGCACTTTGCTCGATGCCGAGTCCACCGAACGCATTCTGCAGAGTACCCTCGAACACATCACGCTCAGCTTTGACGGGTCTACCAAGGAGAGCTTCGAGTTCTACCGCAAGGGCGCCAAGTTCGAACGCGTCCGCGACAATTTCCTCCACTTCTGCCGCCGCAAACACGAAACCGGGGCCAAGATCCAGGTGGTGGTCCAAATGGTCCGGATGGAGAAGAACTGGAACGAGGTGGACGACTTTATGCGCTTCTGGTCCGCCGTGCCCGGGGTGGACCAGGTCCGGGTGAAGGCCGACGAAACCAACCTGATGCGTCCCGAGGCGGGCCACGCCGCGGCGGATTGGGGCCATCCGTGCCACTACCTCTGGCGCGGGGCGATGTACGTGAAGCATAACGGGGACGTCTATCCCTGCTGCCAGAGCTACATGCTCGACGGCAAGCCGCTCGGCAACATCGGCCAGGAAGCTCTGCCGGTGATCTTCAACGCTCCGGAGATGCAGCGCATGCGGCGGCTGCATAAGCAGGGCCGCGCGGGCGAAATCGATATCTGCGCCCGCTGCTGCACCACGATTCCCCACCCGCTGCTTGTCGCCGGCAGCCTGCTCTTTCATGGCAGGACGGTGCGTAAGCTGTTGCCGGCCGTTGAGCGCCTCGTCTATCTGACCAAGCTGCCGGGCCGCTGGCTTAAGCCGCAGGCGCCGCAGCCGCCTCCGCCCAAGGACGACCTGGTGCAGATCAGCGGGACCCGAGAATCGCGTTGACCGGCTGCGCGAACCAGCCGAGCAGCGGACCGGGCTGGAGACCGATCCAGAAGATGGCGATGACGAACGGCGCCATGATCGCGATCTCGAGCGGGTTTAAGTCCACCGTCCCCATTGGCTTCGTTTCGCCAAGCATGGTGCGCTGGTAGAGCCAGAGCAGGTAGGCCGCGCCCAACAGGATGCCGCCGACCGCGCCCGCCGCCCACCAGAGCGATACCGGGTAGACGCCCTGAATCAGCACCACTTCACCAATGAAGCCGTTCAGCGGCGGCATGCCCATTGAGCTGAGAATCGCCACCAGGAAGATACCGCCAAACACCGGCATGGTCCGGCCGAGGCCGCCGTATTTGGCGATGGCGCGCGAGCCGTGGCGATCGTAGATCGCGCCGACCAGCAGGAAGAGAAGCGCGCTCGACAGTCCATGGTTCACCTGCTGCAGCAGCGATCCGGCGAGAGCGTTCGGCGTAAAGGCAAACAGGCCCAGGGTGCAGAAGCCCATGTGGCTGATGGAGGAGTAGGCGATGAGCCGCTTCCAGTCGGTCTGCATCAGGCAGACGAACGCACCGTAAAGGATTGCGATCAGCGACAGCACCGCCATGATGCCGGCCGACTCGCGGGCAGCGTCCGGAAAGAGGGGAACGGAGAACCGGAAGAGGCCGTAGGTGCCGAGCTTCAACAGCAAAGCTGCCAGCACGACGGAGCCGGCCGTGGGCGCTTCGGTATGCGCGTCCGGCAGCCAGGTATGGAACGGGAACATCGGAATCTTGATGGCGAAACCGGCGAAGAAGGCCCAGAAGAGCCAGCGCTGGGCTTCAACCGGGAGCGGAGACGCCATGAGCGCCGCCAGAGAGAAGGTGCGCTGCTGCGTGAGCAGGAAGTGCTGATGATGCAGCGCCAGGATGCCGACAAGCAGCACGACCGAACCCAGTACGGTGTAGATAAGGAACTTCATGGCCGCCTGCGGGGCGCGGTCGCCGCCGTAGCCCGCGATGAGGAAGTACATGGGGATGAGAACGATCTCAAAGCAGAAGAAGAACAGGAGCAGGTCGAGCGCCACGAAGCTGCCGAGCACGGCGGATTCGAGCAGCAGGAACCAGGCGTAGAAAGCGCGGTCCCGCGTTGGGAGCAGCAGCGTTAAGAAGCAGACGGCGGTGGTAAGCAGGACAAAGGCGAGGCTCATGCCGTCGACGCCGAGCAGATACTGCGCGCCAAAGGAGGGGATCCAGTTCGCCTGTTCGAGGAATTGCAGGCCGCGCGCCGGGTTGAATTGGGGGATGAGCGCGAGCGCAATCGCCAGTTCGGCGGCGGCTACGGTCAGGGCGATGATCCGGGAAAAGGCGGCGGGAAGGAGAAGAACGAGGAGGAGACCGGCTAGCGGCCCGGCCAGCAGGGCCGAGAGGGGATGGTCCATTGGGTAACTACCCAGTGTAGCTGGCCCGGCGGGGCAGAGGAGCACCGCCGGGCCAAACTGGGTTGACTACAGGGGTTGACTACTGGACGTTGACGCCCTTGAACGACAGGACGCTGTGGGTGGCCACGCCGATGTCGAGGTTGCTGGCGTTGAACCGAACAGGGTTGCTGGTGAGGCCAACACCCACCTGAGCGGTGGGGATCAGATCGCCGCCCGCTCCGGGAGGAGCGACGTTGCGAGGCATAGAGAGCAGAATCGACGCCGGAACGTTGAAGCGGTTCGCGCTCCCGCGCTCCAGGCAGTAGAAGCCGCCGCCCACGTTGGCGACACCGTCAAACGAGAAGCCGAAGATGACGACGGTGGAATCCGCGCCCGCGCCGGTCCAGGTGAACTCCTGGCCCGAGGAACGAACCAGCGTATTCACGGCCGCTTCGTTGGACCAGGCAAAGTTGCCGGCGATGTTCAACTGCGTGCGGAAGCCGCCGACAAAGGCGCCAGCGCCGTTGTCGATGGTGAAGCCGCCGGCATCGAGGAAGGGCCCTCCGCCGCCGCCCGGCAGGCCGGGAATGCTGGGGAGGCCGGGAATGCTGGGAGTGCCGGTGGAGAAGGTCGCCGAATAGAAACCCGAAGCGGCGTCCTTCAGCATCTCGCGCGTACCCGACGGACCGGTGACGTTCAGCTTCGGGCCGGCATCAAGGACGGTGCCGACAATGGGATCTTCCGGGAACCCGGTCGCCTGGTCGCTGCTGGCAAACGTGATGCAGCTGCCGTTGGGCAGCGCACCCTCGGCGGCAAACTGCGAGGAGGCGATCTGAGCGGCGTTATAGCGAATGAAGGCGCCCGCGCCCGCATCGATCTTGATGTCCTGCGTGCCCAGCGGCCCCAGGTTGAGCTTGCTGGCGATCCGGTTCAGGCTGACCGAACCGATGCTGAGCGTCCCGCCGTTCTGCAGCTTCTGCAGGTCGGCGTCGGTGAACGGGGTGCCGGCCGTGCAGCGGCCACCGTTGGGGGTGATCGCGAGGTAGGTGGAATTGCTGACGATGTTGCCAATGCGAACGGAAAGCGGCACATAGCAGCCTTCGATGCCGGCCGGCACGTCAAACACGATCTGGTCGACGGCGGCGCAGCAGCCCGAGCGGCCGCGGTAGCGAACGGTCGCCGGACGGTTGCCGACGAGCACCTCGAGCGAGGTGCCCAGGTCGCCGGGGGCGGCGCCGGCGGCGTCGTTACCGGTGATTGGTCCCAGGCCGGTGCCCCAGAGGGTGATGGTTTGGCCCGGGCGAGCGGCGTTCAAGATGGAGTTGATAGGCTGATCGGTCTGCGAGACGAAGTTTTGCGCGATCGCCGGGCCGCTGCCGGCCTGGTTCGCCGTGAAGATGCCAAAGCTCGAACGGACGATGTTTACGGCGAAGTTGGCGCTGGTCTGGCCGTTGAAAGTGACAGTTAATTGGGCGGTGCCCACCGGGGTGTTCGAGGGGATAATCGCGCCAACCTGCGAGGCGAGGGTGTAGGTCAGGATCAGGTTGTAGGTCGTGCCGCCGGCACTGAGCCGGGCCGTGGTGCCGCCAAGAGTCGTTGGCAAGGGGAAGCTTTGCGCTTGCGCAATCGACGCCGGGCCGAGGTTGCGCCCAAAGATGGCAATCATGGAGCCCTGCGCCAATCCGCCGTTGGGCAGACCCGAGAGGGCATAACTTGCAGTATTCAGCGCACCGGTGACAACCGGTTGCGCAGCGGCGGTGGCGGCCAGAAGGCCCGCCAGACCGAAGAGGGGAAGGAAACGTTTCATCATAGAAATCATACGCGTAAATTAATCCTTCAAGGCGATCCCGAGAGCCTTCATTTTTCGATACAGGTGGCTGCGTTCGAGGCCCAGCAGTTCGGCTGTGCGGCTCACGTTGCCTTTCGTTTCTTCAAGCTTCTTTAAAATGTATTCGCGTTCGGCTGCTTCGCGGACTTCCTGCAGACTGGAGAATGCCTCGGCGGGTGCGCGGCGGTTGGCCGGAAGCGGAATGTGCCGGGCGTCAATGCGCATTTGCGGATTCATAATAACAATCCGCTCGATCAGATTGCGCAGCTCGCGAACGTTGCCGGGCCAAGAATACTCTTGCAGGAGCCCCAAGGCATCCGGGGCCAGCTCCTTCGCCTTGCGGCCGTAAGCCGTCGTGAACTCATGGAGAAAATGCCGCGCCAGCAGGGGGATGTCCTCCACGCGATCGCGCAAGGCCGGCACGTAGAACGGAATCACGTTCAGCCGGTAGAACAGATCCTCGCGGAAGTTTCCGCGATCGATCTCCTGTTCGAGCTGCTTATTGGTCGCGGCCATGACGCGGCAGTCCACCCGGATGCTTTCGTGGGCGCCCAGCGGCTCCACCCGTTGTTCATCTAGCACGCGGAGCACTTTGGCCTGCGTGCGCAAGCTCATGTCGCCCACTTCGTCCAGAAAGAGGGTGCCGCCGTCCGCCTTCTGGATTTTGCCTACCTTATCTTCACTCGCGCCGGGAAACGACCCGCGGCGATGGCCGAACAGCTCGCTCTCAATCAGGTCTTCCGGGATGGCGGCGCAGTTCACTTCGACAAACGCCTCTTTCGCCCGGGCGCTGAGCGCGTGAATGGCGTGGGCCACCAACTCCTTGCCCGTGCCGCTTTCGCCGTAAATCAGCACGCGCCCGTTGGTGGCCGCCATCAGCGAAAGCTGTTGCCGCACGGCCTTCATGGGTACGCTGTCACCGATAATGGGGTAGCGGGTTGACGGTTCCCCCAAACGAGCAAGCTCGATTGCCATGCGGCGCTGCGCAATCGAGTTTTTCACGACAACGACTACTTTTTCGATGGTCAGCGGCTTTTCGAGGAAATCGAAGGCCCCCATTTTCGTCGCGCGGACCGCCGTTTCAATCGTCGCGTGCCCGGAGATCATCACCACCGCCGGCCGCTCGGCCTCCGGGTGCTCCTCGATCCGGTTCAGCACTTCCATGCCGTCGAGCCCGGGCATCCAGACGTCGAGCAACACACAGTCGAACGGACGTTCCGCCAGACGCGCCAGCCCCGCCTCCCCGTCGGCAGCCGCCTCGGCGATATAGCCTTCGTCTTCGAGAACCGCGCACAACGTTTCGCGGATTCCCGGTTCATCATCAATCACTAATACGTGGTGGCGCTTCATGCGCGTGGGGTAACCTCTTCCGGCACTAGGGCCGGAATCTCAATGATAAATCGCGCGCCGGCCGGCTCGTTGTCCTCGACGCGGATCTGCGCCTGGTGATCGCCGAGAATGTGGTTCACGATGGCGAGGCCCAGGCCTGTTCCGCGGTTCTTGGTCGAAAAATAGGGCAGAAAGAGCTTCTCCTTGTCGTCGGTCGAAATGCCGCAGCCGGTGTCGGCAATCGTCAACTCCACGGCTTCCGGGGTGGGGGCGGCGGTGGAGATGTGCAGCCGGCGGAGCGGCAAGCCTTCCATGGCCTCGGCGGCGTTATCGACCAGGTTCACGATGACCCGTTTGAACTGTTCCCGGTCCACGTTGACGGGAGGCAGGCCGGCCGTGAGATGTTTCGAAATGGTCACTCCCTCCAGGCGGCCGGCGAACACGGCCAACGCGTTCTCGATAATCTGATTCAGGTCCGACGCCTGCGGCTGCGCGGCGGGGAATCGGGCGAACTGCGAGAACTCATCCACCAGGGTCTTCACGCTCTCCACTTCGTGGGCGATGGTTCGCGTCGACTCGCGCACGATGCGGGCGAATTCGGCCGAGGTGGGGGATTTGTCGAGGTTCCGGGCGATGCGTTCCGCGCTGAGCGCGATAGGCGTCAGCGGGTTCTTGATTTCGTGCGCGATGCGGCGGGCGACTTCATGCCAGGCGGCGGCCTTTTGCGCGCGCAGGAGTTCGCTTGTGTCTTCGAGCACGAGCACGAAGCCGGAGGTGACGCGCTGGTCGATCGGGGCGACCGTGACGGACAGATGCAGGGTGCGGTCCGGCCGGGTGAGGTCAAACTGGCGGGAGGCGACGCCCGTGCGGCGGGCGCGGTTCATCAGGTAGCGGAGCTCGGCGGCGTCTTCGGGGCCGAATAGATGCTCGAGGCGCATGGAGCTCGAAACGCGAGTGCCGGGGAACATCTGCTGCAGGGCGCTGTTGACGGTTTGGATGCGGCCGTCCGGCGCGACGCTGATGACGCCGGTGGGAATGGACTCAAGGATGGTTTCCGTGAAACGGCGCCGGGCTTCCAGTTCGCGGCTCGACGTTTCGAGCGCCTGGGTCATTTCGTTGAAGGCGCGCACCAGCGTGGCCAGTTCGTCGATGGCGCCGACGTTCACCCGGTGGTTTAGATTGCCGCTGCGGACTTCGCGGGCGGCCGTTAAGAGGGCGGTGATGGGCTCGGTAATCTGACGCGAAAGGAAAAGCGCCACCCAGGCGGCTACGAAGAGGATAAAGAGCGTGATGAGCGTGAGGTAGGTGAGGTAGAGTTGCCGGGTCTCTTTACGGTTGACGCTGAGCTGATCGTAGTCGGCCACGTAACGAGAGATGTCCCGTTCGGTGGTTTCGAGGTCGATGGGCAGCAGTGCGGCGAGCACGAGCGTGGCGCCGGACCGCAGCGGGATGCGGAGAATGGAGGGTTTGCTGCTCTCGGCGCGGCCCCGGCTATCGTAAGCGCAAACGGTCCGGCGGGCGGCCTGTTGGGTCAGGATGTAGGATTCCGCGATGTCGTTTACCGCGCAGAAGCGATCGAAGACAGCGGCCGGTCGCTCGCCACCAGCGGCGTAGGCTTCCATTTCCGGAATGCTGGCTAGCCAGTGGGCCTGCGCATTCAGTCGCAACTGGAACTCGCTCTTGATCGAACTGCCCAACTCGATCAGTTCCAACCGGACGCCCTCCGCCGGGCGGCTGAACCACTGCTTGATGTTGAGGTTGAGGACCTGATAGCTCCACAACACCATGAAGATCACCGGCAGGAAGCTCAGAATCATGGCGCCCATGACGAGCTTGGCTTTGATGCCGGAACCTTCCCGCTCCTTACTTCGCTCAATGTAGAGCTTGATCAGGATCCGGAAGAGCAGAAAAGCCATCGTGACCATGAGCAGGAAAACCAACGTGCTCATGGCCCAGAACAGCAGTACCTGATCGGTCGAAGAAGGGCCGAACTTGCCCATGTTGAAGGAGCCCTGCCAAAACACCAGCGCCAGCAGGACTACCAACGTGAGAATTGCGGCAAACAGAAGCAGACGCTTCTTCATGGCTACTACTGTAGCCGATTGGATTATGCCAAGGCGGCTTTCGCCGTCCGGAACTCGTACTGCTGAATCTCCATGGCCGCCCGGCCTTCGTCATACCGGATGATCCGGCCGCGCGCGACGAGTTTCAGCGCGGTTTGGTTGTTCAGTTGCGCCGGCCAACTGATCGCGAGTTCGAGCCGCTTGCCGGGCAGCAGAATGTGCTCGGTGGTAAAGTACACCCCAGTGCTGCTCATGTTGACGGTTTGGCCCGTGCCCATCTCGTCGGAGTTCTTCTTGTTGAGGACCTTATAGCGAACCTCCCGTTGGATGGGGAACCGGTCAGCCGTGCGGCGGTCACTCTGGTTTTTGTCTGGGGTCAATTTCGGTCTCCTGGTTTTGGGCCCGCGACGAAGCCCGTTCACTTGCCCCTTCTGCGTGGGCATCGTGGTGACGTTGTAACGTCTCAACTAGGTTCCTACGGCGCAGAATCTCGAACAATGGAACCTGAGGTTCAATATCGATTGGTACTGCGAGAGACGGGGTAAGGGGTACAAATTTGAGGGCCGGGCGGTACGATCGAACGAGAAGATTGCCGAGCCGCATAACTCCTTAGTTTGCATCATCGTAGCACCTACGGAGGATGCCGGGAAAGCGGTCCGGGAATAGTACTCGCTGACTGGGGCGATGGTTCTAAGGTCTTCGCCGCATAGGTGGGGTATCCTACACTCACTATGCGTATCTTCCTCCTCCTTTTACTGGCCTGTGGTTTTCTGGCCGCCGCGGACAAAAAAGTGGTCGCTCCGAAGGACACCAAGCCGGGTCGTCCGTTCTCTCCCGGCATCCTGAGCGGAGGCACTTTGTACATATCGGGCCAGACCGGGGCCGACAAGAGTGGCAACTATCCTGAGAAGTTTGAAGACGAAGTGAAGCAAACCTTGGCCAACATTGAAGAGGTGCTGAAGGCCGGCGGCCACACGTTCGCCGATGCCGTGGCGGTGCAGGTGTACCTGACCGACATGGAACTGTTCGGCCGGATGAATACGGTGTACATGGCGACGTTCCCAGAGCCGCGGCCGACGCGGACGACGGTAGGCGTAGCGAAGCTGGTGGGCAAGGCCCGGATTGAGATTACTGTAACCGCCAGAAAGTAGGCTGGTTACGGCCGTTTGGATTCGCGGATTTCGCGAAGCCGCTCGGCGATTTTCTTCTCGACGCCCCGGTCGGTGGGTTGGTAAAACTCCCGGCCGGCCAGCGACGGGGGCAGGCACTCCATACCGGTGACGGCGTCGGCGAACTGGTGTGCGTGTTTGTAGCCGGCGCCGTAGCCCATGCCCTTCATGAGTTTGGTGGGCGCGTTGCGGAGGTGCATCGGCACGGGTTCGGCGACGCCCTGCCGGATTTCGGCGCGGACACTATTGAGGGCGCGGTATGCCGCGTCGGATTTCGCGGCGAGGGCGAGGTAGAGCGTGACCTGGGCGAGCGCCTGGTCGCCTTCCGGGATGCCGAGGAAGTGGGCGGTCTGCTGGCAGGCGATGGCTTGTTCAACGGCGCGGGGGTCGGCCAGGCCGATGTCTTCGACGGCCATGCGGACCAGGCGGCGGGCGATGTACATGCGGTCTTCGCCGGATTCGAGCATGCGGGCGAGCCAGTAGAGGGCGGCGTCGGCGTCGGAAGCGCGGACAGATTTGTGTAGCGCCGAGACGAGGTTATAGTGCTCCTCGCCGCCCTTGTCATAGAGCAACACCTTGCGAGAGAGCACCTCTTCGAGGATGGCGGTAGGGATTTCGGGTCCGTCGGAGGCCGTCGCGGCGAGGTCGAGAATGTTGTAAGCCGTGCGGGCGTCGCCGTTTGAGAAGACCGCGATCTGTTCGAGGAGCTCGTCGGTGGCCTGCTTTTCGAGGAGCTGGAGACCGCGACGGAGCAGGGTGATCAGCTGTTCGGTGGAAAGCGCCTGGAGGGTGAAGACGCGGGAGCGGGATAGAAGCGCCCCGACGACCTCAAACGAGGGGTTTTCGGTGGTGGCGCCGATGAGGGTGACGTCGCCCTTTTCGACGTAGGGGAGAAACGCGTCCTGCTGGGCCTTGTTGAAGCGGTGGATCTCGTCGACGAACAGGACGGTGCGGCGGCCGAGGCGGCGGGTCTGTTCGGCGCGGGCCATGACCTCGCGGATCTCTTTGATGCCGCTCATGACGGCGCTGAAGGGGACGAACTCGGCCTTGGTGGTGCGGGCGATGATGGAGGCCAGGGTTGTTTTGCCGACGCCGGGCGGGCCCCAGAGAATGATGGAGCCGAGTTGGTCGTTTTCAATAGCGCGGCGGAGGGGTTTGCCGGGGCCTAGGATGTGTTCTTGGCCGATGTAGTCGTCGAGCGATTGCGGGCGGAGGCGTTCGGCCAGGGGGCGGGTGGAATCCGGGGGCGGGGAATCGAAGAGACTCATGGCCGGTTCCGTTGGCGGCGGACCTCGTAAAGCAGAATGCCGGCGGCGACCGCGGCGTTCAGGCTTTCGACGGTCTCGGTCGGAATCGTAACCGGTTGGCAAGCGGCGAGGATCTCCGGCCGGACGCCGCGGCCTTCGCTTCCGATGACAACGCCGCAGGATTCGCGCCAGTTGATGGCGTCGATGGGGGCGGCGTCTGCCTTGGCGGTGGCGTAGACGGGAAAGTCGAAATCCGGCAGATCCGGAGCGGTCAGGAAGGGAACGCGGAACAGGGAACCGGCGGCGGCGCGGAGCGTTTTCGGGTGGTAGGGGCTGGCGGAACCTTTGAGGAAGACAACGCCGGTGGCGCCGAAGGCCTCGGCGGAGCGGACGACGGCGCCGGCGTTGCCGGGATCCTGCAAGCCGTCGAGCAGGACGACCAAGGCCGGGAACCGGAGCAGATCGGCGAGCGTCCATTCGGGTAGGCGAACCAGCGCCAGGATTCCTTGTGGGGTGTCGGTTGTTGAAAATGTCGCGAAGGTGACCGGATCGACGGAGAAAATCCGCGTTTCAGGGTGACTGTGCTCTAGAGCCCGCCAATTCTGTAACGCGGCTTCGGTGCCGATCACTGTTTCAATAGGACAGCGACTGCGGTGCGCTTCTTCCAATAAATGAAATCCCTCAGCGACCACCAATCCGTCGTCGGTGCGAAGGCCCTTTTGAATGGCCTTCCGGATAGTGGTGCACAGGGGGTTCCGGGCGCCGAGGGGAGTTACGATAGCGGCCATTCCAGTAGAATGCTAAGGATACCGCACAGGCTCATGAAACGAGGCATCCAGTTTGGACTGGCTTTGGCTGGCGCGAGCCTGCTCGGCTGGGTGGGTTGGATTACGCTTGAAATCCGGAAGCAATCGGTGTTGGAAGAGGCGGCGCCAGCGGACGTGATCGTCGTGATGGGGGCGGCGGAATATCGCGGGCGGCCTTCGCCGGTGTTGCGGGCGCGCCTGGATCATGGGTTGGAGTTGTTTCAGCAGGGATTGGCCCGCAGGATTCTGACAACCGGCGGAGCGGGCGGCGATCCGGTGTTTACAGAAGGGGCGGTGGGGCGGAACTACCTGATGAGCCACGGAGTGCCGCCGGAGGCGATTCTGCTGGAGGACGAAGGCGGGAGCACGGTGCATTCGACGATTGCCGTAGCGGAAATAATGAGGCGCTCCGGGCTGCGGAGCTGCATCTTGGTAAGCGATGGGTATCACATCTATCGAGCCAAAAAGATGCTGGAGTTCCGCGGCCTCGAAGTGTACGGCTCGCCGCGTTCCATCAAGCAGGAGGCCGATTGGCAGGACTGGTGGCTGTACCTGCGGCAGGCGGCAGGATACACGTTGTGGACGGCCGGTATTACCATCTGAGCTGCTAGCCCGATGAAGGGCGTCAAGAAGCAGCATCTGCCGACGAAGGCGTGCCGGACGTGCGGCCGGCCATTTACCTGGCGCAAAAAATGGGAGCGCGATTGGGAACAGGTGCTCTATTGCAGCGACCGTTGCCGCGGCGGAAAGGGGAAAGGATGAAGCGTGAGTTTAGCTCCCGAGCCGAGCTGGTGGCGTATGTGAAAGCCGAGTTCCCGGAATGCTCGGCGCATGGCGAAGAGGTGAGTGAGACCCGGGGCGGGCGACGGGCGGCGGAGGCGTTGCTTGCAAAAGTAAATCCGGACCGGTATGCGCGGTCGCGGAACTTTCTGAGCGGAGCGGTAACGCGGTTGGCGCCCTATCTGCGGCACGGGGTGCTTTCGCTCGGGGAGGTGCGGCGGAAGGCGTTGACGAAGCCGAATCATGAAAAGCTCGTGAACGAATACGCCTGGCGGGATTACTGGCGGCGGGTATACGGTCAGATCGGCGACGGGGTTTGGAAGGATCGCGAAGAGCCGAAACGGCGCTGGCGCGACCAGCGGGAGCAGGCGGAGCTTCCGGCTGATATCGCGTCGGCGAAGACGGGCCTCGCCTGCATGGATGGCTTCGCCTCCGAGTTGGTGACGACCGGCTACATGCATAACCACGCGCGGATGTGGTTTGCCTCTTACGTGATCCACTGGCGACGCGTTCGCTGGCAAGCCGCCGCGAAGTTCTTCCTGACGCACTTGCTCGACGGGGACCCGGCGAGCAACAATTTGTCGTTTCAGTGGGTGGCGTCGACGTTTGGGGCGAAGCCGTATTTGTTCAACCGCGAGAACCTCGAGAAGTACACCGACGGCAAGTTTTGTAAGGTTTGCGCGCGGGCGAAGGATTGTCCGTTTGCGAAGTCGTACGAGCAGATTGATCAGGAGCTGTTTCAATGAAGCCGGTGGTTTGGATGCATGAGGATTGCCTGCGGCCGATTCTGCCGGGGGCGCCCGCGATTTTCGTATTCGAGAACAATGGCCATTCGCTGAAGCGGCTGGTGTTTCTCTACGAGTGCCTGCTGGAGCTGGACGTGGAGATTGAGAAGGGCGAGATTGTTCCGCTGGTGCGGGCGTTTGCGGCGCGGCACGGGGCGGACAAGATCGTGACGGCATTTACCGAATGCCCGCGGCTGATGGGCTACGCGAGGACGCTGGGGGCGGACGTGGTGAACGATGATCCGTTTGTCGCCGCGGCGGGGCCGTTCGATCTGAAGCGGTTTTCGCGCTACTGGCAGCGGATCGAGCGGCAGGCGCTAAAGCTTTAGCAGCGTCCGGAGGCGCTTGGTTTGGACCCGGCTGACGGGGACTTCAGTGCCGCGTTTGTCGTCCATCTTCAGTTGGAAGCTCGACTTGAACCAGGGGATGACTTCCTTGATCCGGTTGATGTTGACGAGCCAGGAGCGGTGGACGCGCCAGAAGGTGTCGGGGTCGAGGTTGGACTGGAGCTCCTCGATGGTCTTGTACGTGGATTCGCCCTCGAGTCCCTGGCACACGACGGTGATGAGGCCGTCGTCGATGGTGGCGAAGATGATGTCTTGCGAATCGACGATGAAGTTGCGGTTCTCGCGGCGGACGAGGATCTTGGCGCGGACGGGGCCAGTGCGGACGACGACGGGCGCTGGCGGGCACGATCGATGGCTTGGGCGAGGCGTTCCTTCTCGATGGGCTTGAGGATGTAGTCCATCGCTTCGAGTTGGAAGGCTTCGACCGCGTAGTTGTCAAAGGCCGTGGCGAGAATGAAGTGGGGCAGGGGGATGTCTTTCTCGCGCAGGCGCTTAATGACGCCGAGGCCGTCGAGACCGGGCATCTGGACGTCGAGGAAAACGAGATCGGGTTCGACGTCTTCGATCAGCTTCAGGGCCTCGAGACCATTGGCCGCGGTGGCGGCGATCTCGATATCCGGGAAGTCTTTCAGGAGAAAGGCCAACTCATCGCGAGCGAGGGACTCATCATCCACGAGGATCGCGGTGATGGTCTGCACGGGAGCGGCGGCGCGACTTTGCATTCCGATGCTAGGATAGCAAGGCAGGGGAACTGTTTTTTTGATGCGCGATCTCTTGGCATGAAAGTTCTGGTAATCGGTGGCACGCTTTTCATTGGACGCGCACTCGTTACGGAACTGGTGAAGGCCGGTCACGACGTCACGGTTCTCCATCGGCGTGCCCAACATGACCTGGGAGCGGTTGGACGAAAGCAGATCGGCAACCTGATGGCGGACCGGAACGATCCGGCGCAGATCAAGGCGGCGCTGGCGGGCCAGAAGTTCGAAGTGGTTTTCGACAACGTATACGACTGGGAGCGCGGAACGACGGCGGCTCAAGTGGAGGCGACAGCGCTGGCGGCGGGCGATTCGTTGCAACGGTACGTGTTCGTTTCGAGCGTGGCTGCTTACGGGGCGGGGCTGAATCATTACGAAGGCGACGGGCTGGCCGGCGAAGATCATGCCGACGCCTATGTGCGGAATAAGGCGAACAGCGAGCGGGCGCTGTTCCGGCTGCATCAGCGGTATGGACTGCCGGCGGTGACGTTGCGGCCGCCGTACATTTACGGCCCGGGCAATCCTTTCCATCGAGAGTCGTTCTTCTGGGAGCGGTTCCGGGATGGGCGGAAGATTATCATTCCGGGGGACGGGCGGCGGCTGATGCAGTTCGTGTATGTGAAGGACCTGGTGGCGGCGGCGATCGCGGCGATGGAGACGCCGGCGGCGGTGGGCCATGCGTTTAACGTGGCCAGCCCGAAGGCGATCACGCAGGTGGAGACGGTGCAGGCGCTGGCGGACGCGGCGGGGAAGAAGGGCGTCGAGTTGGTGAAGGTTTCCCGGGAGAAGCTGTTGAAGGCCGGTGGGCATCCGATGGGGCCGAAGTTGTACTTTGGCTTTTACTTTGACCTGCCGCCGATCACGATGCTGGTGACGAAGGCGCAGCGGGTGTTGAAGTTCAAGCCGACCGAGTTTTCGGCCGGGTTGAAAGAGACCTACAAGGCATGGAAGGCGATCTCGGGGACGTTGCCCGCGCCGGACTACTCGTACGAAGACAGCGTTTTGTAGGCCGCCAGCGCGGTGTTGGTGTGGATGGTGACGGTGTCTTCAACGCGGCGGGCGTAGCCGCCGGCGAGGGCCACGGCGACGGGGATTCGCCGGCTCATTGCGGTCTCGAAGACGGCGGTGTCGCGGGCGGTGAGTCCAGCGATGGTGAGGTCGAGTCCGCCGAGTTGATCGTCGAAGTAGGGGTCGGCGCCGGCAACGTAGAACAGGATGTCGGGCTGAAAGGTGGCTACTGCCTGTTCGACGGCGGGTTGGAGGATGGCGAGGTACTCTTCGTCGCCGACTCCATCGGCGAGGGGCAGGTCGAGGTCCGAGGGGGGCTTTACGGCGGGGTAGTTGTTTTGCTGGTGGATGGAGAGGGTGAAGACCGTCGGGTCGGTGGCGAAGAGGCCGATGAGCCCTTCCGTCTGGAGGACGCGGATGGCGATGGCGACGTCGTGGACGGCGCAGAAGCCTTCACCGTGGTTGGGAAAGGCATGATGGAAGCCGCCGCCGATGTTGTACGCGGCGCCGTGATTGAGGGCGAGGCGGCCGGCGAGGAGGGAGCCGCCGCCGGCGAGCCAGAAGCCGCGGGCCATTTGGGGGGACCAGGGGATTTCGAGGGTCTGGATTTGCCGGGGAGTCAGGGTGCCGTCGCGGAGGGCGGCGGTCCATTCCGGGGTATGGACGAGTTGGACCTGGGCGTCGGTGGCAGGTTCGGGGGAGTGTACGGGCCAGTCGGCGAGCCGCTCGCGGATGAGCCGGTACTTCTGGGCGGGAAAGACGTGGGCGCCCAGGTTGAGATCGTAGCCGGGATGGTAGACGAGCGGGAGCATTAGGATTGCAGGGCGGTGACGAGGGCGGCGGCGTAGATGTCGTCGGCGGAGCAGCCGCGAGAGAGGTCATTGAGGGGCTTGGCGAGGCCCTGGAGGAAGGGGCCGTAGGCGGCGGCGCCGCCGAGGCGTTCGACGAGCTTATAGCCGATGTTGCCGCTGTTGAGGTCCGGGAAGATGAGGGCGTTGGCGCGGCCGGCGACGGGGGACCCGGGCGCTTTGCTGGCGCCGACGCTGGCCACGAGAGCGGCGTCGGCCTGCAGTTCGCCGTCGATGCGGAGGCCGGGGGCGCGTTCGGCGACGATGCGGAGGGCTTCCTGAACCTTCGAGACGGAGGGGTGGGCGGCGCTGCCTTTGGTGGAGAAGGAGAGGAGAGCGACGGCCGGTTCTTCCTTCATGACGGCGCGGACGCTGGCCGCGGTGGCGATGGCGATTTCGGCGAGTTGGACGGCATCGGGTTCGACGTTGATGGCGCAGTCGGCGAATGCATAGATGCGGTCAGAGGTGCAGACGAACATGACACTGGAGACGGTGCGGACGCCAGGGGCGGGGCCGACGCAGTGAAAGGCGGCGCGGACGGTATCGGCGGTGGTGTTGGCGGCGCCGCCGACGAAGCCGTCGGCATCGCCAGCGGCGACCATGAGGGCGGAATAAAAGAGGGGGGTGCGGGCGAGGGCGCGGGCTTCGAGCTCGGTGACGCCTTTGGCGCGGCGGCGCTCATAGTAGAGGCGCCAGTAGCGATCGTCCTGGGGGCCGGCGACGAGGATGGGGTCGATTAACTGTTCGGCGCGGAGGCGTTCGGCGGCGGCGAGGACGCGTGGGTCGGCGCCTTCGGGGAAGACGATGCGGCGCCGGGGGCGAAGGGCCCGGACCTGCTCCTGCTGCTGGTGGAGGAACTGCTGGGCGGTGGCGGGAAGGGGCATAGAATTCCTTTATTGTACGGTGGCGGAACGGAATGGGCGTCTGGCGCGTTTCACCCATGTGCGGTTACTCTTACTGGCGATTGGTGTGACGTGGGTGGCGTCCGGGGAGGACGTGAAGGAGATCTTCCGCCGGGCGGTGGAGAAGGACGAGCGGAACTACGCGGTGCGGGACCAGTACACGTTCCGGGAGGAGTCGGTGGTGGAGTTCCTGGACAAGGACGGGCGGACGAAGTCGGTGGAGCGGCGGACGAAGGAGGTGCTGTTTTACGACGGCACGCAGTTGGAGCGGCTGGTGGCGAAGGACGGGAAGCCGTTAAGTGAGAAGGAGGCGCAAAAGGAGAAGGAGCGGATTGACCGGGAGATCGCGAAGATGAAGCGGGAGTCGCCGTCGGCGCGGGCGAAGCGGCGGGGGGAGTCCGCGGCGGCGCTGAAGGAAGAGACGGAGGGGCGGCGGCAGGTGATGGAGGCGTTTGACCTGACGATGAAGGGGGAGCAGGTGGTGGCGGGGCGGCCGTGCTGGCTGATTCACGGGAAGCCGCGGGTGGGTTATCAGCCGAAGGGGCGGCGGGCGGACCAGTTGAAGAAGTTTCAGGGGGATGCGTGTATTGACAAGGTGACGTCGGACTGGATGCGGCTGGAGATGGAGACGACGGACACGATCTCGTTTGGATTGTTTGTTTTGCGGCTGCAGCCAGGGGCTTCGGTGAAGCTGGAGCAGACGCGGGTGAACGATGAGGTGTGTTTCCCGTCGAAGATCGACATTGCGGCGAGTGCGCGGCTGTTGGGGATGATGAAGCGGGTGCGGGTGTCGGTGCGATACAGCGACTTTAAGAAGTTTGCGACGGATTCGACGATTACGTTTGAGACGCCGCAGGACTGAACTTGGCTTCGTTCGAAAAATTTGAGCAAAATCGGGGCCGAACGGGGCATCGATGGTTTCTATGTAGTTGATTATAAAGTGAATCCAGTGAGAATTGGCACTTGGGAAAGTGGCTTCGTTTGTGTGCCTCGGCGGCATATCCTGCCCGGAGGCCTCGGCTTTTAAGCCGCGGCGGAATTCAGTTGGCCATCAGCATCCCGAGCTAATGGTGACGCGCCGTCGGTGCCGTCGGTGGAGCGAGGCCGCGTATCTGATTCAATTGATGGGAGAAAAATATTGCTATGCATGGGCACCGTGCCCGCTGCGTTGTCCTGCTAAACTTCATTTGGCTGCCGGGTTTATTTAGGGGTCTTCCGGGGCTTGGTTTGGACGAATCGTTGGCGGTTTCAATGGCCGAACCGTCGCGGGCGGTGTGGGTTAGTTTGCAAGTTGCTCGGGAAGTGGGCGAGGTAGGTCTGAGACAACCTGGCGGCGGCCAAGGCGCTCTTTCCGTTGACGTGCAGATACAGGAGATACCTGCTGGCCAGCCGTTCTATAATCGAGGTCCATGACCGCTAACCTTTGTTCTCCCTGGAAGACTCTTTCGCTTTTGTCTCTCGCCTCCCTGGCCCTCTTGGCCCAAGACGGGCCCGTCACGCCCGCCAACGTCAACTTGGTGGAATTCGCGGACCCTGGCCAAGCCACAAAAGTCACTGGATCGTATGTCCAGACTGGTCCACGCGCCTGGGCCGAGCGGGATGCGAAGGGGAAGGTGTCGTTCACCTTTATCGAAAAGCAGCGCGACGCCAAGTCGGTGGTGCTTTCGGATGACTCCCGCGGGGTAGCGATCCGTTTGGATCTCGGGGCACGGAAGGTCTTCTACCGTGAAGGGGCAGCCGGGCAGGAGCAGGAGTTGTTCGTGGTGGTGAACTCGTCGGCTAAGATCAACGGCCATATGACGCGTTTCGTCACGGCGGGAGAAGGTGGGAGCGCGATTGCGGCCACCTACCGCCAGACCGCCGGGAGCTCGTGGGAGGAGTTAGGCTCCGACGGCAAGGTCCAGTTTAAGTTCCAGGAAGTGAAGCGGGACGACGGGTCGGTATACCTCGAGGACCGTTCCCGCGGTGTCGCCATCCGCCTCGACGTTCGTGCCAAGAAGGTGATGTACCGCGAATCCGGAAAGAAGGAAGAGGTGCTGTTCGACATCATCCTGGCGGCCGCCGCTCCGCGCTAGGATTAGCGAGATCGCGACGGCATCCGGTCGAGCATAGCGATTGGTGGTCAGCAATCGCAGCGTCATCGTTTTGCCGAGCGCCAACCTGGAGGTGACCCGTTTGGCGCGATTGCCAAACGGGTCCCGCGCTGCTCCCTTCGGGGCCGCCGCATCCAGTGGCTCTGGAGGCCGCCCTTTCTCAGGGGAAAACAACTTGCCCGTTCCGGGGACACGCTTCGAGGTTCGAGTGGGGAATGGGCAGAGCGTAGCCTTTGAATCTTGTGACATGCGGAACTGCACCCGCTACTGTGGAAAGGGAAGGGAGGCATCGTCGCTATGAACATCGAAATCACCAGACCCGAAGTAGAGGCGTTGCTTCATAAGAGCCTTCGTGAGAGCGGCCTTTCAAACCCCGAGGAAGTGATATTCCAGGCCCTGCGTGAATTCGACGCCAAGGCAAAGGCACAGCCAGGCGCCGCCGACAGATTCTAATCTTGCCGAGCTTCTCATGAACTCGCCCTTTGCGGGGGCCGGTCTCAACCTAGAAAGGGCGCGAGACTATCCACGCTCTGTAGAGATTGAATGATCGGTTACCTCCTCAGTGCCGCCAGCACCTTCAGCAATGGCTTAGTACTGATCTCGAGGATTGGTTTGCCGGGCGTGTGCTGCCCATTTGATCGTTCGTGGCCGACCGTTGGGCCTCGCTCCTGATTCACTGCATCGGAAAGGGAAGGCCGCTTCCAAGCATTGATTCCTTACTTGCGGCTACGGCCCTCACGCATGATCTCGTGATGGTTACCCGCAACGTCAAGGACTTCGAAGGGATCGGCGTTACGATCCTCGATCCTTGAGATCAGTAGTTCGCAATGTGCTTCCGTGGTCGTCCCAGAACTTCGGAATCCGGGTCGGGCAGGGTCACTGCGGGCGGGCGCCGACGAGGGCACCGACGGCGGACCAGTCCAGTTGTTCCCAGAAGGTGGGATGGCGCGCGCAGCCGTGGGCGACTTCGCCGGGCTTGGGCTTCCAGCGGGGCGTGAGTTGGCCGTTCTCCACTTTGCCGCAGCGGCCGATGCTGTGGACGATGAGGAGTTGCGGTTCGCTGCGGGGACGGGTGAGGTCGAAGTAAGAGGAGTTGCCGGTGACGAGGGGTTCACAGGCGGCGTCGGCCCCATGCGGTAGGATGTCGCCGCGGAGGCTGTAGCGGCCCTGATCGCGACCTTTGGGCACGGGGAGGAAGCAGGCGGGTTGCTTGGCGGTTTCCGGGGTTACGGCGGCCGCGGCTTGTTTAGCCTGTTCGAGGGCATCGAGCGGGGTCCAATACCAGAGGCCGTCGGCATCGCGTTGGGGATTGGCCTCTTTGGCGGCCTTGTCGCGGTTGTATTCCAGTTCGCGCAGCATGCCGGCTTCGCGGAGCTGCCATTTCTTGGGGTCGGCGGTGCGGAACTGGCCGGAGTACTTTTCAAGATGGGCGCGCATCTGTTCGGCGTAGGCGGGGGATTGGGTCTCTTCGTTCTTCTTCTTGAGGGTGTCCAGCCGTTGTTGGGCGGTGGCTGCATCCTTTTCGAGCAGCGGCAGGGCGAGGCGGAGGGCGCGGCCCAAGGGGACGGGCGACCAGAGATCCTTGCCGGGCCGGGCGAGGACCATATCCTGCCCTTCGTAGACGGGGAAGCCGTGATAGGGGCTGGCCGTGCGGGGGCGCAGATAGATCTCCTGGACGTGTTCGTTGGGCAGGGTTTCTTTGAGAATCACGGGCCGGCCAAGGTTTCCGGGCAGGGTATTGAACTGGAAGCTGATGGATTCGGTTTCCCCGGGGCCCTGGAGGACGTACTTTCCGTTGCGCAGCACCTCTTCCAGGTAGAAGGGGAAAAAGGCGGCGTGGTAGTAGAGCGGATAGCGTTCGATGGCGATGCCCGGGGGTACGGTGTTGCGGGCGAAGGAGTAATAGTGACGGGCCTCATTCATCCAGTAGCCCACCATGTTGTGGGACTCAGGCGTGGCTTGGAAGAGGGCGGAGAGGGCGTCCAAGGTTTTGGTCATGGCGGCTTTTTCGACCGCATTGGCCGAGGGCACGCGGTCGTTGTTGGTGCCGGGCGTGGAGAGGGGGCTGACCTGCCAGGTGCCTTGGCGTTGCAGGGCGTAGCGACCTTGGCCGTTGCGCCAGATGAGGTTGCCATCGGCGTCGATGGTGCCAGGCTTGGCGGGACTCGGTGTCTGCGCCCAAGTGAGGGGCAGCAGAGAGATGAGTAGCAGCATGGGACCGAATCGGGGAGCCATACCCAGATTGTAGGCAGAACCGGTGTCTCCCCAGGGCAGTTCGCCATCGGCTCAGGACTTGCTGGTGCCCCGAGTGGCCAATGTTCTGCGGGGACAGACGGCTCCGGATTGCGCGGGTGCGCCGTTCCCGATGCCGCCTGGGATGGTGGAGTGGCTTCGTTTCGGTTCGTTAATTGGTGCTTTTGTCGTAATTTATAGCGATTTTGAGCGAGCCTTCGATGCAATTATGTCGCTTGGTTTCCGTATTCGAGCGGCGCAGCCTGGTCGTTCGATGGAAGAAGAGGAGGAGTATTCTGCGACGGGTGGGCGGGAAGAGCCCCAGTCCCATCGGACCCGCAGGCGGTTGCGTGGCACGGGAGCAGCACTGTGGAATCTCGAAGCTTCACTTGTCCCTTTTGCCGGTCCCGTCGCGCGAACGCGCCGGAAGTCATCGTCATGGCAAACGATACGTAAGCCCTGGTGGCATTCGCCCTATGCTAGTTGACAACATAATTGTGCAGGAATGCTCTGAATACCTTGGCGAACATAATCGCTATTGAGAGTGGGATCGCAACGCGATGGCAGCTTTCGTCAACGCGAGCTACGTATAGTATCCAGCACTGGCATTGGTGGCAGGTGCTGATTTCGTCGCCGCCTTACAGGCGCTCTCGCATCTGAATCGTGAGAGCGCCGACCCCGAATTCATTCTGCCTCTCTCGCAGCGAGTCGCAATGCCCAGGTACTCGGCGATGACTTTGTTGAATGCCGGGCTCATGAGCGAGGCGATCTGCCACCTAGACATCGTTTAGTGCAAGCAATCCAATGTAAGGCCAACTGTTGCAAAGCTTGTGTCAAAAGCCGGCCCAGGGTTTCTCTGTCCCCGCGGATCCGGAGATCGCCAAGCCTCTTCAAGCCTCAAGATCCGCCCGAGTCTCGACGGCCAGGGACCGGAGCCGTGCAGCGGTGGGCGACAGACGTCCATGGCTCGTCACGAATTTTGGCATTGTGGCGATGCCGCGAGGAATCCGAATGGGGGCATTTTTAGCAAGATTCGCGCTCGATGAACTTTTTCGAGTGACTTTCAAGAAAACTGAGAATGGTGGCTCGCTGGCGCTGGTACTCCGGGGTACTAGGGCCAGCGAGCCGCTGACGGGGGCGCGGAAAGTCCAAGCTCAACTCGAGGCCGACAGTGGACCGTGGTCCGTCGGTCATTAGCAGGATACGGTCTGAAAGGTGTAGCGCCTCGTCGACGTCGTGCGTGACGAGCAGGACCGTATAGAGGAGTTTCTTGTGCTTCCCAATCTGGTGGATGGTAACGATGTTCGGGTGCGCCAGATTCCCGGCCAACCGAGCTTCTTCGAGCAGTGCTTGTTGCAGCGGAGCCTGTTCAGGACGGTCGAGCAGGGACCTCAATGGTCTTGATGGCCACCTTGCGACCGATCGCCAAATCCTGCGCGAGATACACAACACCCATCGCGGCGCGGCCAATTTCACGAATGATTTCGAAGTTGCCGATGCCTCCCATTCCGCTCCCGGCCAATAGCCGTAATGGTGGCAGCCGGTTGGGAGAGTCGGCCGAGAGTCCGTAGGCGATCGGCCGCTAGCGTCCGAGGTTTCCAAGTTCGATGGCGTTGGGGAGGGGTTAGGGACGGAGAACGACCTTGATACAGCCGTCTTCCTTATCCCGAAACGTTTTGTAGGCGGCAGGGGCGTCTTCGAGACTGATGCGATGGGTGATAACGAAGGACGGATCGATCTCCCCTTCGACAATCTTCTTGAGCAGCGGGGCCGTATAGTGCTGGACGTGGGTTTGGCCAGCCCGGATGGTGAGTCCTTTGTTCATGGCCGGCCCGAAGGGAAAGTTGTCGATTAACCCGACATACACGCCGGGGACGGAGAGGGTGCCGTTCTTGCGGCAACACAGAATGGCCTCGCGGAGGACGTGGGCGCGATCCGTGGCCAAGCCGATCGCAACCTTGCCGGCGTCTACGATGGCGTCGAAGCTGCCGGTGGCGTGCGCTTCACAGCCGACGGCGTCGATGCAGCGATCGGGGCCGCGTCCGGAAGTCATTTCCATTAAGCGTTCGTAGACCTTGTGATCCTCGAAATTGATGGTCTCCGCTCGTCCAAACGCCGCCGCCATAGCGAGGCGCTCGGGGACGCGGTCGATCGCAATGACCCTCCCGGCGCCGAGCATCCACGCACTCTGAATGGCGAACTGGCCGACGGGACCGGCGCCCCATACGGCCACGGTGTCCCCAGGTTCAATCCCGCAATTCTCCGCCGCCATGTATCCTGTCGGGAAGATATCCGAGAGGAACAATGCCTGTTCGTCGGGGATCTCGTCGGGGACCTTGATGGGGCCAATATCGGCGTAAGGGACCCGCAAGTACTTGGCTTGGCCGCCCGGAAACCCTCCCAGCATATGGGAAAAGCCGAGGAGCCCCGCCGGGGACTGGCCGATGGCCTTGGCTGCCATGGCCGCATTGGGGTTGGATGTGTCGCAACTGCTGAAGAGGTGCTTCTGGCAGAAGAAGCACTGTCCACAGGCGAGGACGAAGGGTACGACCACGCGGTCCCCCTTCTTGAGATTCTTGACTCCTTTTCCAACTTCTACGACGACACCCATGGGCTCGTGGCCCAGAATGTCCCCTTCTTCCATCGTGGGTTGATATCCGTCGAATAGATGGATATCGGAGCCGCAGATGGCGGTGGATGTGACTTCGATAATGACATCCCCATCCGCGGCAATCTTGGGGTCGGGGACAGTGTCGACCCGCACATCTTCTTTCCCGTGCCATACAAGCGCCCGCATAACGATCACCTCAGTGTTTCATCTGCTGTTTGTTCAGCTTCGACGTACAGGGTCTGTGAGCAAGTTAATAGCCACCGCAGTTCTAAGGCCGGGCGGCAGCAAAGTGAGTGGGAATGGCGCCGCGCGGCGACCTCTATTCGTCGCCATTGACGTCATCGCGCCACCGGCGGAGCCGTGGGGTCTCCTTTGCCCGCCTTTGCTTTGTCGCCACCGTGAGCCGCGGCGATCCCGGCGAGGAGCCGCCGGGAAACGGCAGAACGTGGCTTTTGTTCGAGGATGTCCACCTCGCTGGCGTACTTGTCGTTGTGCTTCATGAGGAGCCAGGAGGATTGCCCGTCGCCGCCGGCGAAGCGGCCCTTGGTGCGCACAAGGACCCAGGAGCCTTTCAATTTCTTGCCTTGCAGGGTGAATTTCAGATCGCCGCTTTTGAGCCCTTCGTCGACATTGACCTCTGGCGTCCAGGTGCCGTAGTCCCACAGCATGACGGTGCCGCCGCCGTACTCCCCTTCCGGTATGACTCCTTCAAACTTGCCGTAGGCGACGGGATGATCTTCGACGGCCATGGCGAGACGCTTGACGGCGGGACTGAGGCAGGGGCCTTTGGGGACGGCCCAGGAGAGTAGGACGCCGCGCCATTCGAGGCGGAAATCGTAGTGAAGGCGGCTGGCTTGGTGCTTCTGGACGACGAAGCTCAGTTCTGATTTCGGGTTGGCTTTGTGCGCTTTGCCAGCCGGTTCAGCGGTGACGGCGAAGTTTCGTTTGGCGCGATAGGTTTCGAGTGCCATGAAGCAACGGGAAGCATTTTACGCACCAAACGCGGAGATGCCGTAACGGGGGGGCCAGTTCCCATCTCTAAAAGTACGAAGGCGGTTTCGAGATGGCAGCTACCATTTGGAGCGGGCACCTGACGTTTGGGTTAGTGTCCATTCCCGTTCAGTTGGCGACAGCGGCGCGACGAAAGTCGGTGGATCTGGATTTGCTCCACAAAGCGGACCACTCTCCGATTCGACAGGTGCTGTACTGCAAGGCGGAGAACAAGCCGCTAGAGCGCGCAGATATCGTAAAGGGCTTTCAGTATCAGAAGGGCCGTTACGTGGAGATCGACCCGAAGGAGTTGGAGAAGCTGAAGCCGCCGAGCGCGAAGACGATGGAGATTCTGGAGTTTGTGGATGCCTCCGAGGTGGATCCTCTCTACATGGACACCTCCTACTATCTGCTGCCGGATGAAGGCGGCGAGAAGCCGTACACGTTGCTCTACATCGCCATGCACAAGACGAATTTCTACGCGTTGGCGAAGGTGACGATGGCGCAGCGGGAACATGTGGTGCTAATCCGCTGTGGGCCTCGCGGTATGGTGCTGCACACGATGTTCTACGCCGATGAGATGCGGCAGGAGCACTCGTTTCGGGCCGAGCCGCGGTTAGTCTCGGACAAAGAATTGGCGCTGGCGAAGAATCTGATTGAAAACCTGGCGGCGCCGTTTGAACCGGAGAAGTACAAAGACACCTACCGGGAGCGTGTGGAGCAGCTGATCCAGGCGCGGATCAAGGGGAAGAAGATCGTGATGCCGCCGGCGTCGAAGGCGGCTCCGGTGATCGACATCATGGAGGCGTTGCAGAAGAGTCTGGCGGCGAAGAAGCGTCCCCAGTTGGCGGCCCCGGAGAAGGCCCCGGCGAAAAAAGTGGCAGCGAAGAAGAAGAAAGCGAGTTAGATGGGACGGACTTCGCCAGCGTCGATGACCGACTTGGTGGGTGCGTATCCGGAGGTGCAGTTGGCTACTTCGGCCGAGAAGGCGCCGGACGGGCCCGATTGGCTGCACGAGGTGAAGTTCGACGGGTACCGGCTTTTGGGCTTTCTGGCCGATGGCGAAGTGCTTTTGCGGACGCGGAACGGCAAGGACTGGACCGCGAGGTTTCCTTCAATCGGGAAGGCGCTGCGGAAGCTACGAGTTACGGACGCGGTGGTGGACATGGAGGCGGTGGTACTGGATGAGACTGGCCGGTCGAGCTTCCGTGGGTTGCAGCAGGCTTTGGCCGAAGGCGGCGAGCGGGGCGGGATTGTAGCGTTCGCCTTCGACCTGCTCCACGTAGCGGGTGAATCGTGCACGGATTGGCCGTTGCTGAGACGGAAGCAGAAGCTGCAGACGCTGCTGAAGCGGGGCGATCCGGCGATTCGATATAGCGACCATTTTCTAGGCTCCAGCGCGCAACTGGTTGGCGAGGCGTGCGCGATGGGGCTCGAGGGCATTATCTCGAAGCAGGTGGCGGCGCCCTATGCGGGTGGGCGACAGCGTAGCTGGCGGAAGTTGAAGTGCGGTGGCCGGCAGGAGTTCCTCATTCTTGGTTATAGCGCCCCGCGCTCGGGCACCCGCGCTTTGGGAGCGCTGTACCTGGGCTATCGGAAGGGTGCGGATCTCTACTACGCGGGCAAATGCGGGACCGGATTCAGCATGGAGACCGCGCGGACCTTGGTTGCCCGGCTTCGCCCGGTAGATGCGCCAGTCATCGAGCGAGCCGACGCGGGCGATTTGCCTGGGCCGGAGTGGCGAGCGATCCGTTGGGTGGAGCCTTCCGTCCTGTGTGAGGTGGCATTCACGGAATGGACGGGCGAGGGCCGGATTCGACACCCGTCCTTTCAGGGGTTGCGGGAAGATAAGCCGGCGAGCGAGGTGGTGAAGGAGAAGGCATGGCCAAGCAAAGCGAAGTCCACATCACCCATCCGGAACGGGTGATCTCCGAGATTGGAAACATAACCAAGGGAGAGTTGGCGGATTATTACTCGACAGTGGCTCCATTGATGCTTCCGTCGATCACGCGACGGCCGATCAGTCTGCTGCGCTGCCCGGAGGGCGTAGATAAAGAGTGCTTTTATCAACGAAATCCGGGGAGGGGCCTAGGGAAGAGTGTTCATACGTTTCCGTTTCGCCACAAAGAAAAAGACTACGAGTACTTGTATATCGACAGCGAGGAGGGCCTGCTGGAGCTGGTGCAGATGGGGGCGATTGAAATCCATCCCTGGGGGGCGCCGATTGATTCAATCGACCGGCCGGACCGGCTGATTCTTGATCTGGACCCCGCTCCTGATGTGCCGTTTGCGGCGGTGAAGCTGGCGGCTCTGGACGTTCGGGCGAGGTTACAGTCTTTGGGGCTCGCGTCTAATTTACGCTGTACGGGTGGGAAGGGACTGCATGTGTGGGTGCCGCTTGAGCCCAGCGTCAGTTGGAGCGAACTGAAGGAGTTTGCCGGGTCGGTGGCTCACCAGATGGTGGCGGATCTGCCCGACGTGTATGTCGCGACGATGACGAAGGCGAAGCGAAAGGGGAGAATCTTCGTCGATTACTTCCGCAATGACTACACATCCACGGCAATAGCCGATTATTCGGTGCGGGCGCGGCCCGGGGCGCCGGTGGCGGTGCCGATCGACTGGAAGGAACTGGAAGGGTTGGTGTCGGCAGACCAGTTCCGGATTTCCGATGTACGAAAGCGGGTGAAGGGAAAGCGGAGGTCACTCTCGGTGAAAGCGCAAAAGTTTCCGGCATAGGCCATGGCGGCGCGGGCCGCCATGGCCTATGCTAGCTACACTTTGCCCCGTTCTAGGGCCCCGCGCTGTGCAGTAGGCAGACGGTCGCCGCCTCCACTGGCGATTGCAATCAGCGGATCCTCATGGGCGGCATTGCGGTAGTTCTTCATTGGTTTCACCTGCATCCGGCCAACCCACCTACCGCTTATAGCTGGTTGTACCGATGTCCATAAGAAGGTACGGTCGGGGTCGTCGCGGTTCAGCCCCGGAATGGATTTACTGCATGGCAGCTGCAAGTTCCCCGTTGGCTCCTCCGAATGGATCGAGCAGCCGATGGCCCTCGACATGCAGTGAGAGGGTGGTTGCAACAGTGAAGCCAGGTTCGAAATCTCCCAGAGTTACGTAGAATGCAGACCAAATTTCCTTCTAATGATCTGATTGACCCTCGCCGCGCGGGGCCGGCGCCGCCTTACGAATCCCTGGTATCGCGACAGCAGCCGGGGACCCAGGACCAGATGATTACTAAACCGGACCATGGGGAGGAGTCCTATCAAGGATGGGGCCGCCTAAACAACCGGGTTGCTTTGATCACGGGAGGCGACAGTGGCATAGGCAGGGCGGTTGCCATTGCGTATTCAAGGGAGGGCGCGGATGTGGCGATCAGCTATCTGCCGGAAGAGAGCGAGGATGCCGCGAAGACGGCCGAGTGGGTGGAACAGGCGGGGCGGCGAGCTCTTCGTCTGCCCGGGGACATTTCGCAGGAAGCAGGGTGCATCGAGATCATCGAGTCGGTGGTGCGGGAATTTGGGCAGATCGATATCCTCGTCAACAATGCCGCCTACCAAATGACCCATGAAGAGATGGAGGAATGGTCGAGTGAGGAGTGGGAGCACACGTTCCGCGTGAACATACATGCCATGTTCTATCTCTGCAAGGCGGCCATGAAGCACCTGAAGCCGGGTGGAGTGATCATCAATACCGCCTCGATTCAATCCCTGCGACCCAAGTCCCAATTGCTTGCCTATGCCACTTCGAAGGGTGCCGTACTGAACTTTACGAAGGCGTTGGCTGAACTGGCAATGAAGCAAGGTATTCGAGTGAACGCGGTAGGACCAGGGCCCGTCTGGACGCCATTAATCCCAAGCACGATGGAGGAAGAGAAGGTGCGGAATTTCGGAGGCACAACTCTTTTTGGGCGGGCAGCTCAGCCGGCCGAGATTGCTCCGGCATACGTGTTTTTAGCTTCGAACGACGCGACCTATATGACCGGCGAATTGCTCGCCATCACCGGGGGACAGACCCCGCTCTGAGCGCAGGTTGATTTCTACACCGGCAATGGAACTGAGGGCCGTGCAGCGCTGGTGTGTCACGGGCCGCCTCGGAACGGACGCCGAAAAGGCGGACCACTCTTGCGCGAGCCCAACAAAAGAGGCCCGCGGTGAAGCGGGCCTCTCTGTGGTTTTCGCGGAATTAAAGACAGACGAAATCGTTACCGGACGCAGCCCTGGACCGGGGTTCCGTCGAAGCGGTTGGCGGTGAGGCAGCCGGCGCTCGGTCCGGCGAAGGCGATCTCCTGGTTGCCGTCACGGAGGGCGAAGCCGCGGGGGGCGAGGCCGTTGATGCGGACCGTGGTCGGGTCGATCTGGCTGGCGAGCGCTCCGCGGATCGCTAACTGGCCGTCGACGACAGCGACTTCCGCTTCGAGATGCGCGAAGACCTGCACGTTCAAATCCGCCGTCTTATTCCAGGCCTTGCCGCCGGCGACGTATTCGCTCGCAAATTTGCCCGTCGTGTCGTAGAGATACAACTTGCCGTCGGCGCCGTCCTGGCGGCTGGCGCTCTTGGCGGCGTTGGCGCCGTGGGTGAACCACGCCTGGCCGTCGCGGCCCGTGCCGAAGCTGCCGAACCGGTAGCTCTGGCCGCCGTCGACAGCAAACTTGAGATTCTCAAAATCCACCTGCCAGATGCGATAGTGGGCGCCGAAGTCGTCATAGAGGGGGGCACCTTCCATGACGCCGTCCAGGATGCGGACGTTGGCGGCACCTTCGTTGCTGCCGGGGGCGAGATCGGCGGAGGCTACGGCCTGCAGATCGCCTTCGGCGCGGCCGACGAACAACTGTACCTTCGAGTAAAAATCTCCCAGCGTGGCGGGGTCGACGCCACGGGCTCCGGGTACGGCCCAGACGCGGACCTTGTCCACAACCCACTTTTCGCCGGGTTCGCCGAGGCGAAACTCGTCGGCGACGAAGCCTTGCTCATAGAGGGTCCAACGGACGTTGCTGCGTTCGGAGACGCCAGCCGCGTTATTCCAATTCGCCTGCGGGAGGCCACGGTCGACAACCAGGGCCGAGGGGTCGGCCGAGAACGCCGCCATGGTTCCGGCGGCAAACAGAGAAACCAGCTTCATTCCCATATCGTATCAATTCGCTCCAGTTACTTTTCCTTGGTCTGTGCTGATGGTCCGCAAACCGAACGGCAGCGGGACCGGTTTGGTGGTATCGTACTTCTCCTTCTGCCGGGAGGCGACGGCGGCAATCATTTGCTCGACGACAAAGGCAGGGATGCGGATACTCTCAAACGACGCTTTTTCGACAGAAAACGTGGTGGCGCCATTGGCCGGCTGCAGCCGGACGTCCACCTGCACGGCACGCTTGCCGTTCAGAATGGGGCGCAGCAGCGTGGGCACGGTACCAGGGCGGAACTTCTCGACGGCATCAAAGTCGATGGTGACGAGCGTCGCCACGTAGTTACTCGGGTAAAATTGCACGCGCATGTTATCGAGGCCGGGCCGCGGGTTGACGGTGCGGGCGTGGCGCAGATATTCGTTCACCTCGGCGTCGGTGAGCGCAAAGTTCACTTTCTGCGCCGGCTGGCCCGCCGCTTTGGCGGCTTGGGCCTGGTTGAGGCTATTGAACAGGTTGAGCACCTTGGTGACCGCCGGCGATTCGGCGTGGGCGGCAAGGGCCAACGTAACGACCAAGAAGAGGGGTAACCGCATCTCCTACTATCTTGTGCTAACTTGGCCCCCGGCGGCTAGTGCCTTAGCGCAGCTTGGCTAAGCGAATCTCGTCTTCGATCTCGTAGATTTTGTCTTCGAGGTTCTTGGTGGGGGCTCCGGCGGCCTTGGCGGCTTCGAGCTTCTTCTGCGCGGTGGCCAACCGTTTCTCCAAGGGGCCGAGTTTGGCGTCCGGCGCCGGAGCGCTTGCCGGGGCCGGGGCGGGCGGTGTGGGGGCGGCTGCCTTCGGCTTTTTGCCGGTTGCCGACTTGTACTCGAACTTCGTTACCCCGGCGGGCAGCTTGAGGCCGACGCCGAAGTCGGCACGGTACTCCTCGGCGATCTGAATCGCTTCCGTTAACAGGTCGCGATAGCGCGTCTCCATCGCTCGCATGGCTTCCGCGCGCAATCCTTCTCCCTGCTGCTTCCAGCGGTGGTACTCCGAAATGACGTCTTTCATCGTTCCCTATGGTACCTGCTTACCGGGCGGCGGGCCGGCCGGCGGGACGGGGGCAACAATCGACGGGGCAGACGCTGGGGCGGGGCGGCAGCAGGCCGATGGAGATGGGCGGGGCTCCGTGCTGATACTCGTTGACGAGTTCGCGGACCATGGCGACGAAGCGCGGATGGGTGCCGGCGGTGGCGGCACGGAGGAAGGGGAGTTCGAGCTCTTCGGCGAGGTGCTGGGCTTCGTAGTCGAGATCGAACATCACCTCCATGTGATCGCTGATGAAGCCGATGGGCTGGACGATGACGGCGGCGGTGCCGGCGGCCTTTTCGGCGCGGAGAGCGTCGAGGATATCCGGTTCGAGCCAGGGCTGCGTGGGCGGGCCGCTGCGGCTCTGATAGACGAGACTCCAGCTTTCGATGCCGGCGCCTTCGGCGACGAGGCGGCAGGCCTCGCGCAACTGATCGGCGTAGGCGCAAGTATCGGCCATGGCGTTCGGGATGCTGTGGGCGGTGAAGAGAAATTTCGCGCCGGGCAGGGAAGCGGCGGCGGTGCGGGCGCTTTCGACCATCACCTCAATGAAGCCGGGATGGTTGAAAAAGCGGCGGATGGTGGTGATCTCGATGTCGCCAACGGCGGCGACAGCATCGGCGATGTTTTCGCGGTACTGGCGGCAGCCGCTGTAGGAGCTGAAGGCGGAGGTGGGGAAGGCCAGAGCGCGCTTGACGCCGTCGGCTTTCATGGCGGCGACGGTATCGGTGAGATAGGGGTCCCAGTTGCGGTTGCCCCAGTAGAGGGGGAGGGTGACGCCGTGGGCGGCGAAGTCTGCTTTGACGGCGGCGAGGAGTTCGCGGCAGTGGCCGTTGATGGGGCTGATGCCATCGAAGTGGTAATAATGCTCGGCGACTTCGAGCATGCGTTCGTGCGGGACATTGCGGCCGCGGAGGACGTTTTCGAGGAAGGGAATGACGTCTTCCTTCTTTTCAGGCCCGCCGAAGCCGACGAGCAGGAACGCATCATATTTTTGATCTGTCATATTCTTCCTTGAAGGATGCCGGGATGCCGGTACGGTAGCTAGGATATTCGAGGGTGATGCCGAGGCGGGCGCGGACGGCGGCGCCGTTGACGCGGCGGTCGGCCCGGCGCGTTTCATCGAGGGTGCCGGGGGGGACGGCCGGGGGGAGAGGGAGACCGAGCAGGGCGCAGCAGAACTCGGTGATGGCAAGGGTGGTGCAGGGCTCTTCGTCGGCGACGGGCCAGGCGCCGGTGAGATCGCCGAGCAGGGCTGCTACGGCGTGGGTGGCGAGGTCGTCGACATGGATGCGAGAGACGAAGTTGGAGCCGTCGCCACCGATCTTCCATTTGCCTTCGCGGATAGAGACGTGGGCGCCGCGGCCGGGGCCGTAGATGGCGGCGGGGCGGAGGACGCAACTGGACCAGGGGCCGGACTGGATGGCGTGTTCGGCGTCGAGGCGGAGGGTTTCGCGCGGGGTGCGGGCGTTTACGGGGGTGGTTTCGTCGACGTCGCGGGCCTCGCCATAAACGCCGGTGGTGGAGAGGTAGACGATGCTGCGGGCTTTGCCGCGGAGAGCGTTGACCAGGAGGGGCGTGGGTTCCCAGGCGCCTTCCGGGTGGCGGATGACGGGGATGGAGTGGAGGACGGTCCAATCGTCGTCGGGGAGGTTGGCGAGGCGGGAGACGTCGGGGAGCGGGAGCGTTTGGGAGTTGGTGCGGAGGACTTCGTGACCCGAGGCTTCAAGGCGCTGGGCGACGCGTTCGCCGGTGAAGCCGGCGCCGAGAATGAGGAAGCGCAAGGCTACATGACTCCGTATTTGGCGAAGGCGTCGACGGTGCTCATGCCGTTTTCGATGGCGACGCGGACGAGGTTTTCGCCTTCGAGCTTTTCGAGGGCGCGGCGGACGCATTCCTCTTCGGCGGCCCGGGGGACGACGAGGACGCCGTCGCGGTCGCCGAAGATGAGGTCGCCGGGGTGGACAGTGACCTGGCCAAAGTGGACGGGGACGCGGAAATCGGCGACTTCGCCGCGGGGACCCTGGTCCTGGGCGTAAGCGCCGGTGGAGAAGACAGGGAGGCCGACGGCGAGGATGCCGGCGGTGTCACGGGAGTAGCCGTCCATGACGGCGCCGGCAGCGCCGAGGTGGCGGGCGCGGGTGGACATAAGCTCGCCCCACAGGGCGTAGGGGGGATGGCCGGCGGCGGCGACGTAGACTTCGTGGGGCTTCAGGTCGTCGAGGGCTTCGAGCATGAGGCCGAAGGGTTTGCGGCCGGGGACGGTGTCTTCGGGGAGGGTGACCTCAAGGACGGGCATGGCGCGGCCGGCGACGACCATGTCGTCCCGGACGGGGCGGACGCCGGGCGGGAGGAACTGATGGAGGAAGCCCATCTTGTCGAGGACGTCGCCAAGGAGGGCACTGAAGACACGCTCTTTGAGCATTGGCAGGAGTTCGGAATCAGGCAGCATGGGAGGTTCCTTAGAGAAGCGCCGCGACATCGGCGTATCCATTTTCTTTCGCGATTTCGCGCGGCGTTTTGCCGGCTTTGTTGCGGAGGAGGCGATTGGCGCCGCGTTCGAGGAGGAGTTCGACAACGGGGAGCCGGCCCCAGGAGGCGGCGAGGAAAAGCGGGGTGGCTCCGCCTTCCTTTTCCTGCAGGTTGATGGCGGCGCCGCGGTCGAGGAGGAGGGCGGCGGCGTCCCGGCGTCCGGCGAGGGCGGCGTCGTGCAGGGGGCTGGCGCCGGCGGAGTTCAAGGTGGAGAGCTGGGCGCCGGAGCGGAGGAGGAGTTCGAGGACTTCGAGATGGCCTTTGAGGGCGGCGTCGTGGAGCGGGGTGGATCCGGTGCTGGTGGGCGCGTCGGCTTTGCCACCATGGGCCAGGAGCCAGTCGACAAGGTCGGTTTGTCCGGAGACCACGGCGGTTTCGAGGCGGTTCTGCGCCTTTTCGAGCTTGACGCCGTGGGCGAGGAGGGCATCGGCGGCGGCGAGTTTGCGGGAGCGCAGAGCGAGGTCGATGGGGAGAGCGCCTTCCCCGTCGGGGCTGGCGGCGGGGGCGCCAGCGGCCAGGAGCAACTTTACGACATCGGCATGGCCCTTTTGTGCGGCGACATGGAGCGGCGAAGACTTGGTGTTGGGGTTGAGCCGTTTGGCGTCGGCGCTGTGCTTTAGCAGGATCGCGACGATGGTGGCTTGGCCTTTCCAGGCGGCTTCTTCGAGGGGAGATACGCCGCTTTCATCGGCTATATCGACCTTGGCGCCGCGGGCGATGAGGGATTCGACCAGCTCTTCGTAGCCGCGGTTGGCGGCGAGGTGGAGGACGGTGGAACCGGCGCGGTCGCGGGCGGCGAGGTCGGCTCCACGGTCGAGCAGGAGGGTGACGATGGGGCCGCGGTTGGTGATGATGGCGTAGTGGAGGGGGGTGGAGCCCCCTTCGATATGGCGCGCGTTGACGTCGGCGCCGGCGGCGAGGAGGGTTTCGATCACCTCGCGATGGCCGCTCCAGGAGGCATCATGCAGGGCCGTACCGCCGAGCATGTCCGGGGCGGAGACGGGGACGCCGGCCTTCAACAACTCTCGTACCCGTTGCGCGTCCCCGGCGCGAGCCGCCGTATGCAGCTCGCTCGCCAAGGCCGGCAGCAAGAGGAATCCGCAGCTACTTACGATTCTCCAGAGTGACGTAATCGCGCTTCCCTTCGCCCAGGTAAATCTGCCGCGGGCGGCCAATTTTCTGATCGTCATCACAGATCAACTCCTCCCACTGGGAGAGCCATCCGGAGGTGCGGGCCACTCCGAACAGCACGGTGAACATCTCCACCGGGAAGCCCATGGCCTCGTAAATCAGGCCGGAGTAGAAGTCGACGTTTGGATAGAGACGCCGTTTGATGAAGTACTCGTCACTCAGGGCGATCCGTTCGAGTTCCACGGCGACTTCGAGCAGGGGGTTTTTGCCGGTGACGGCGAAGACGGCGTCAGCGGTCTGCTTGACGATTCTGGCGCGGGGATCGTAGTTCTTGTAGACGCGGTGGCCGAAGCCCATCAGGCGGCCCTCGCCTTTCTTCACGCCTTCGATGAATGCCGGGATGTTGTCGACGGTTTCGATGTGGCGGAGCATCTTGAGCACGGCCTCGTTGGCGCCACCGTGCAGCGGACCGAACAGGGCGCCGGCGGCTGCAGAGAGCGAAGTGAACGGGTCGGCGTGGGAGCTGCCGACGAGGCGCATGGTGGACGTGGAGCAGTTTTGCTCGTGGTCGGCGTGCAGGATGAAGAGTACGTCGAGCGCCTTGACGAGAATCGGGTGTGGCTCTTTTTCGAAGAGCATGTGCAGGAAGTTTTCCACCAGACCGAGGCCCGGCTTGGGCTTTACGATCGGCAGGCCCTGGTTCCGACGATGGGCGTAGGCGGCAAGCGTCAGGACTTGCGCGATACCGCGCAGGGTGTACTCTTTCCGGGTGGCCGCGTCCTGCACCTTCCGGGCGTCGGGATAGGCGGCGGAGAGGGCGGCGAGCCCGGCCATCCACATCGACATCGTGTGGGCGCTCTGTTCGAAGGCGCCGAAGAAATGGTCAAAGAAGGCGGGGAGTTCAACTCGCTTGAGCAACTCGGCATTGAACTCGGCGAGTTGCGCCGCGTTGGGCAGTTCGCCGTGCAGGAGCAAGTAGGCGGTTTCGACGTAGGAGCCGTCATCTAACTGCTCAATAGGGTAGCCGCGATAGTTCAAGATGCCCTTATCGCCATCGATAAAGGTGATCCGGCTTTTGCACGCCGCCGTGTTCATATAGGCGGGGTCGTACGTCATCAGGCCGAAGTCGTCAGCGTCCACCTTAATCTGGCGCAAGTCGGTCGCCTTGATGGTGCCATCCTTGATGGCCACTTCATAGGTTTTCGCGGTTCGGTTGTCGGTAAGGGTGAGTGTGTCTGCAGGCATGCCGGTGAGAGTCTCTGACAGCTTATCGAATTTTGGACGGGCTACTTTTTCGGGGCAACGGGAGCACGGAGGACCTTGTCGATCTCAGCGTCCAACCCGGCACCTTCAATGATGTTCTTCGTGGCTTCCGAGTGGGCAAAATCGTTTCGGATATAGCCGTTTTGATCCACGATGAAGAGGTGGGGAACGCTGATTGACGGCCGTTGCGGGGTAATCATCATGTACGAAGCGCTCACTTGGCCGCAATCGAACAGCATCGGCGAGGTGATCCCGTTCTGGGTCATGTAGCCTTTGACGGTTCCCTGGTTGTCCGGCGGATTCACAATGTACAACACTGCGATCTTGTTGCCGTACTTCTGCTTCGCCTTTTCGAGGTTCGCCGAGAGGGTCTTGCAGTGCGGGCAAGTAGTCTGCATGATCTCAATCAGCACCACGCGTCCGCGCAGGTCGGCGAGGTCATGATAGTTCAGGTTCAGGTCCGGAAGAGCGAATCCGGGAGCGCGCCGCCCGGAGAGTTCCCCCGCCGCCAGCATCGTGAATGCTGACAGCAGAAGGCCAGCCCAAAGTCGAGAAAGCATGATTCCTCTCCAGTGTACATCCGGCTACCTCGAGTTTCGACGCCAAATCGGCTTCCGAAGGGCGGAAATCGAAAAGGCCATCCAGCGGGATGGCCTTTTCTGAAAATGGTGCGGAGGAGGGGACTTGAACCCCTACGGTGTTACCCGCTAGCACCTCAAGCTAGTGCGTCTGCCAATTCCGCCACCTCCGCAGTGGGGAAAACCAAGTTTACTTCTTCTGAACCGGAGCGTTCGGATTGGTCAAGTCGATCTTCTGCTCGCCAACCTTTTCACCCTTCTCGTTGAACAGTTCCACTTTCGGTTCGGCGCCAGGAGCTGGGGCGGCGGGCTGACCAGGCTGAGCGGGCTGCGTGGCAGCTGCCGGATCCTTCGTCGTTTCCAGAACTGATTTCGAACCGGTGCCGCCACTCCGCGTCGAAAGAATCGACAGGGAGAGTGACGTAAAGAGGAATGCGCCCGCGGCGATGGTGGTCGCCTTGGTCAGAACGGTAGCCGCGCCCCGGGGACCGAAAACGGTCTGTGAGCCCATACCCCCGAACGCCCCGGCCAAATCGGCCGCCTTGCCGCTCTGGAGGAGAACGACAATCATCAGGAAAAGGCAGACGATAACGTGGATTACCGTCAAAGCGTAAAAAAGTATGACCATGGAGCGAACTACCTCAAATCAGTATAGGGCACCTACCGGTATGCCGCAACACCGGTCACCCGTTCTCCAATCACCAAGGTGTGAATATGGTCTGTCCCTTCGTAGGTTTTCACGGTTTCGAGGTTGCACAGATGACGCATGATCGGGTAGTCGTCCATGATGCCGTTAGCGCCCAGCAGGTCTCGGGAGGTCCGGGCGCAGTCGAGCGCGATGGCCACATTGTTCCGCTTCAACATCGAAACGTGGGCGGGATCGAGCTTCCCCTGGTCCTTCAGCCGTCCGGCATGGAGGGCGAGAAGCTGCCCTTTGGTGATCTCGGTGATCATATCGGCGAGCTTCTCCTGCACGAGTTGATGGGAGGCGAGAGGGCGGTCG
>LNFE01000147.1 GCA_001464575.1 Acidobacteria bacterium Ga0077553
CGTAGCACTCCATGGCGGCGCCGAGCACCCCCCAGCCAATGCCGAACCGCGCCTGCGTCAGGCAGGAAAGTGCGCTCTTCAGCCCCTTGGCCCCGGCGAGCAGCGCCGTTCCGGGCACCCGGCAGTTGGCCAAGGTTAAAGAAGAGGTCACCGAAGCCCGCATCGACAATTTGCCGTGCAGGTCGGCGGTGGAGAACCCGGGCGTCCCTTTCTCGACGAGAAATCCGCGAATGCCTTCGTCGGTACGGGCCCAAACCAGGGCGACGTCGGCCAGGGAGCCATTGGTGATCCAGGTTTTCTCGCCGTCGAGAACCCAATGGTCTCCGTCGCGGCGGGCGCGGGTTTTCATGCCGCTGGGGTTTGAGCCAAAATCGGGTTCGGTAAGGCCGAAGCAGCCAATGGCTTCCCCGGTGGCCAGGCTGGGGAGCCAGCGTTGCTTCTGTTCTTCCGAGCCGTAGGCGTGGATCGGGTACATGACGAGGGCGCCCTGGACGCTAACGAATGAGCGCAGGCCGGAGTCGGCGCGTTCGAGTTCCTGCATCACCAAGCCATATTCCACGTTGCTCATTCCGGCGCAGCCGTAGCCTTCAAGGTTCGCTCCGAAAAAGCCCATGCGGCCGAGTTCCGGGACCAAGTCCATGGGGAAGCGGCCTTCGTTGTAGGCGTCCTTGATCAGCGGAATGACGCGGGCTTCGACGAACTCCCGCGTTGACCGGCGAACCAACAGCTCATCTTCGCTCAAGGACGAGTCCACCAGGAAGTAATCGACACCCGAAAAGCTCATCTCTTTATATTGCCTGAGAGAATCTGGGAAGCCGCGGCACTACCGGACAGGAAGCCGTGCAAACAAGAGTAATCATCCTTTGGCTGGCCGCCGTGTCCGGCGCTCTGGCCGCGGACCCCGCCTACGCCGTCCTCGAAAAAGCCTATGCCGCGCTGCGGGACCGGCAGTTTGACGAAGCCGTCCGCCTGTTCGATCAAGCGACGCATCTCGCCCCGGACCGCGCCGCCATCCGCAAAGACCTCGCCTACACCCTGTTGAAAATTGGAGAGACCACCGCCGCCCGCGAGCAATTCCGCCGCGCCATGGAGCTCGACCCCGCGGACCATCATGTCGCCCTCGAGTACGCGTTCCTGGCCCACGAGACCAAGGAGACCATCGCTGCCCGCCGCGTGTTCGATCGCGTTCGAAAGTCCGGGGACCCGGCCAGCCGCCAAACCGCCGAACAGGCGTTTGAAAACATAGATCTGCCTCTGCGAACGGGTATCGCCCGCTGGAAACAGGCCGTCGCGGAGCTGCCGGATAGCTACTCTGGCCACGAGGAATTGGCCAAGCTGGCCGAGCAGCGGGATGAGCTGGCGCTGGCCGCCACGCACTTCGAGCGCGCCTGGCAGTTGAAGCCCACCATTCGCGCCTTCCTGCTGGACCTGGGCCGTGTGTGGAAAGCGCTCGGCCGGGCGGAGGACGCCTTCGCCGCGCTGCTTGCGGCCAGCCGTGGGGCCGAGCCGCGCGTGGCCGAAGCAGCTCGCGAACTCATGCCGGCACGCTACCCCTACGTCTACGAGTTCCGCAAAGCGCTCGCGCTTGACGAAGGGAATCTCGAACTCCGGCGGGAACTCGCCTACCTTCTGCTCGAAATGGGCAGCAAGGCCGAAGCCGAAGACGAGTTTCGCCGCATAGTGACGACCTCGCCGGAGGACCTGCTCTCCACCGCGCAGCTCGGGTTCCTCCGTCTGAACCGCAACGATTTAACCGGCGCCATGCCGCTGCTCGATCTGGTGCTGAAGAGCGACGATGGCGAACTTTCGGACCGCGTTCGCGCGGCACTGAAGCTGCCGCGCAGCCTGCGCAAGCGGCCGGAGACCCCGCAGGCGGAGCGCCGGATCGAAGCCAAGGAGTTGGCGCAGCGGTCGCTTGAGAAAGGCTATTTAAAGGATGCGCTGAAGTATCTGGCGATTGCCCACGAAACCGATCCGCTCGATTTCGACGTCATGCTGAAGTTGGGGTGGGCGCACAACATCACCCGGCAGGATCAGGTGGCTGTCCGCTGGTTCGATTTGGCCCGCCGCAGTCCCGACCCGAAGGTGGCTCTCGAAGCCAACAAGGCCTACCGGAATCTCCGCACGGCCAGTGAACGGTTGCAGACTACCTTCTGGCTCTTCCCGCTTTTCAGTTCCCGCTGGCAGGACGTCTTCGCCTACGGCCAGTTGAAAACAGAGGTGAAGATCAAGGGCCCTTTCAGGCCCTACTTCTCCGCGCGTTTCGTCGGGGACGCCCGGAGCGGCCGGATCGACCGGGCGCAGATGGCCGCGGCAAGCCCGATGTATTTTTCGGAGAGTGCGGTGATCCTCGGCCTGGGGGTGGCAACACCGGTCTATCGGGGCTTGTTCGCGTGGGCGGAGGCCGGCACGGCGCTGAGCTACATTGAGCGTTCCGACATTGCGCGCGCAATGTCGGACTATCGCGCCGGGGTGAGCCTGACCCGCTTCTACGGTCCAACCATCCTCAACACAAAGCCGGGCTGGTTCGCGGAAACCGGCAACGACGCGGTATACGTCAGCCGGTTTGACCACAACACGATTTTCCAATCGCAGAACAAGTTCGGTCGGAACTTCGGCGGTGCGGAAGATCAGAATACGTTCCGGACGCAACTGTTCTGGTCGATGAACCTGAATGCCGACGTGAAGCGGCAATACTGGGCGAACACGGCGGAAGCCGGTCCGGGCGTTCGTTTCCGCTGGGCGTCGATGCCGCCGTCGATGCTGTTTACCGTCCAGGCTCTCCGCGGGGTGCATCTGGTCAACGCCGGCAACCCGCGTCGCCCCAACTATCTCGATATCCGCGCAGGGTTCTGGTATGCGATCACTCGTTAGTCTTCTGTTCGCCGCGGTGGCGGCGTTTGCTGGCCGCCCAGAGTTTCAGTACGCCTATCATGTCGTCGGCGATGAACCGACGTCGTGGCCGGCGGTGCTGGGATCGATTGGGATGACGCCGGCGGCTGATGGGCCATCTCGCATCATCGTCCTGCCTGGCGGTACGGCCGCCGCCCCGGCAACCTGGTTGCCGCGGATTGAAGCGGGCGCCCTCGTCATCCTCGAAGGGGATAGTCCGCTGGCGGAGGCACTCGGTATTTTCGCCAGCCCGCAGAAAGTCACCACCCGCAGTCTTGTCGATGCCACCGACCCGAAGCTGCCCGTAATTTGGGAGCAGTCGCTCGATCTGCCCCGCTATACGCTCCCGCCGGCGGCCAAGGTGTACGCCCATGAACGCTGGTCGAAAGCGCCGATGATGGCCGGCATCCGCCATGGCGCCGGGGCGGTACTCTGGCTCGCGGTCAACCCCGGCAAGCTGGGCCATGAACGTTTCCCCTATGCGTTGCAGGCGCTGACCGACCTGGGTCTGCAGCCGCCTTACCGGAGCGGCCGGCTGTGGGCGTTTTTCGATTCGAGCTACCGTCTGCGCGTGGACCCCGACTACTTCGCCGAACGCTGGCGCCGCGCCGGGATCGGTGCGTTGCACGTGGCGGCCTGGCATTATCACGAGCCTGACCCCGGCCGGGATGAGTACCTGCGCAAACTGATCGAAGCCTGCCACAAACGCGCCATCCTGGTTTACGCGTGGGTAGAGTTACCGCATGTCAGCGAGCAGTTCTGGCAGCAGCATCCCGAGTGGCGGGAAAAGACCGCCCTCTTGCAGGACGCGCACTTGGACTGGCGCAAGCTGATGAACCTGCAGCATCCCGACTGTGTGCAAGCAGTCGCGGCCGGGTTGTCGGCCCTGGTGCGCCGCTTTGAGTGGGACGGCATCAACCTGGCCGAGCTGTACTTTGAATCGCTCGAGGGCATTGAAAACCCGGCTCGTTTCACGCCGTTCAACGACAACGCCCGCGCGGCTTTTTCGAAGGTCCATGGCGTGGACCCGCTGGTCCTCGTCAAGGACAAGGGCCACGAACTCCGCGGCGTTTGGCTGGACTTTCGGGCGCATCTTGCCAAGCAGATGCAGGAGGAGTGGCTGGCGCGACTGGAGGCTGAACGCCGTCAGAAGCCCCATCTGGATATTGTGTTGACTCACGTCGACGACCGCTTCGATACCCGGATGCGGGAGTTGATCGGCGCGGATGCGGGCCGCCTGCTGCCGCTGCTGGACAGTCACGATTTCACGTTCCTGATTGAGGACCCCGCCACCATCTGGCACCTGGGCCCGCAGCGCTATCCGCAGATCGCCGAGAAGTACAAGCCGCTGACCACGCATCGCGACAAGCTAGCCATCGACATCAACATTGTCGAGCGCTATCAGGACGTCTACCCGACCAAGCAGCAGACCGGTACGGAGCTGTTCCAGCTCGTCAACCTCTCGGCGAAGGCGTTCGCCCGGGTGGCCCTGTACTTTGAGAACTCGATTCTGGCCCAGGATCTACCACTGCTAGCCTCTTCGGCGGCGGACGTGCAACGGGTGGAGTATGTCGCCAACCGGCTGGTGATCGAGTCGCCGCGGGGCGTCGGTATCCCCTGGCAGGGGGCGGCCATGGTCAACGGGCGCCTGTGGCCGGTGGCGGATGATCGGACCTTGTGGCTGCCGCCCGGGCCGGTGGCCATTGAGGCCTCTCCGGCGCAAATTCCGCTTCGGGTGCTGGATTTCAACGGCGACCTGAAGTCAGCCTCTGTGCAGGGAGGATCGGTCGACGTGGCTTACGCCAGTTCCGGCCGGGCGATCGCGATCCTGGATCGGCGTCCGGTGAGCGTGGAGATCGACGGCGCGGTCGCAAAGCCGGCAGTTTTGGAAGCAGGACCGGGGCGGTTCGCGGTGCTGCTGCCGCGAGGCCAGCATCTGATCACCTTCTGCGCCCGCTAGCGCACCGCGGATTCCAACCGGAGCAGGGAAGACGCCGGTTTCGGCGTTGCGCCGATCTCCTCCGCACGGTCTACACCTTTGACGGTGATGGCGAACCGGCCGTTGTCCGTCCGGACGATGTAGCCCTGTTCGCGGAGGTACCAGAGCGTAAAGTCGAGATGCTCCCGCGGTACGCCGAGTAGCTCTTCGAACTCTTGCACCTGCACGCCGGGGCTGCTGGCGTCGCGCATCCGCTTCAGATAGAGCATCGAAAGCACGGCTTGCCGCTGGTCTCGCTCGGTCTCCATCCCGCCGGAGGCCGACTCGGCGTTAAACACGCGCCACTGCCGCTTTTGCACGCGTGCTCGCTCCACGTCGTAGGCCGCCCGCTGCACCGGATCGGCCAGGATGCGGTATGCCGTGACCAGCGCCTTGAACAGTTGGTCGTTTCCGGTGTCCTGATTATCGGGGTGATACCGCTGCGCCAGGATCCGGTATACCCGGTGGACCGTGTCCGGTTCGGCCTTCGGATGGATCTGCAGGAACTCGTAGTAGTCCAACTCCTCGGCTGCTGGATTTTCGAAGGAATTCGCCAGAAACGAAATCCCAGCCCGGTAGAATTTTCCGGCTTGGCTGGCCCAGGCGATTACCCCTTGCGGACGGCCCGGGCCGGAGGCCACGCTGGCGGGCGCGCCTTCGACGAGAACGGTTTGGCCAGCCTGGAGTTCCACCGGCACCAGCACCCCGAGCCCGTTCTGCGAAAAGTTTTCGACGCGGGCTGGCAGCTTCTGCCATTTTCCGTTGGGGAGTTGCAGCCATAGCTGGACTTCCATCGACGCTGGCGCTGGTAGTCGGGATCGGCGGCGGCGTTCGGTGCCGGAATCTTGCTCCATGGCCTGCGTATCGGCCTGGATTGCAAAAGTTTGAGCCCGGCGTTACCGCTGAATAATTCGCTGGACCCGCATCCGGTCGCCTTGGCACAGCGCGACCCGGTGCGCCACTGCCCGCTGGCTGCCGTCGTAGAGCGTTTGCGTCAGCCGCAGAACCGCTGTCCCCTGCACGACGACGGCCTCGATCGTCTCCTTCGCGAACAAGCCGTCCACCGACAGCCAGGCCAAAAGGGGCGTCGTGCCCAACTTCCGCAACTCTTTTTCGTTCTTAGCGGGTATCCAGATTTGCTCTTCGATGAGCCTGGCGGTTCCCGAAGTCCACACCCGGCTGAGCAGTCCGCAATTCTGACCGGCCATCGGCTCCGGCAGCAAGGCCCCCGGGGCGAGAATCTGCGCCGCCGCCAGCCGTCCCACCAGTTTTCCGCTGAACAGCTCGTGGGGATCCTGCAGCCGCTGGCCGCCGGAAGTGGACGGCGCGACGAAGGTCCCAGACCCTACGCGCCGAATGACGCATCCTTCTTGCTGCAGTATCGAAACTGCGTGGCGCGCGGTCATCAGACTCACTTCAAACTTGGCCGCTAGATCGCGTTCCGACGCTAATTTGTCGCCCGGTTGTAGTTTGCCGGAGCGGATTTGTTCGAGGATCGCTTGGTGAATTCGGACATATGCAGCCGCCATGAGGAAAGTGCTATAGAGTATAGCTAATCGCGTCTCATGTCTACCCTGCCTCTTCTCCTGCATTCGGTGAGTTATTCGGGTTCCTGGGGGCAAGCGGCCCTTACGATGGAGCGCTTTGTCGAAAAGGCGGCCAGCCTCGATTTCGGCGGCGTCATGCTGATGGCAAAACGTCCCCATTTGAGCCTGCTTGATTTTGACGCGGCTCGCCGCCGCCAACTCCGCGATCAGCTGGCTGCCGCCGGCCTCAAGCACAACGTGTTGGCGGGATACACAAATTTCACGGCCGACCTGGAGCACGCCGAAATCCCGCAGCGGGAGATGCAGATTCACAATGTCGAGGCCCTCGCCCAACTGGGGGCCGAGATTGGCGCTCCGTACGTACGGATTTTCACGGGCTACGAGCATCCGGCCGCGCCATTTTCCGCGCAGTGGCGGATGATTGTCGACGCCCTCCGCGAGTGTGCCCGCCGCGCCGCGGCTATGGGGGTGACGCTGGTTCTGCAGAATCACCACGATGTGGCCGTAGGATGGGAGAGCTTCCGGGATCTGTTACTCGAAGTGAATGAACCCAACTTAAAGGCCGGCTTTGATGCCTGGGCGCCGGCCCTGCATGGGGACGACCTGGCCGCCGCCGCCGCGGCCTTGGCGCCGCTGATGGTCCACACCACTGTCGCCGATTACGTCCGCCGCCCCCGGCACCGGTACGAGCCCTCGCTCGTCAACTACGTGCCGGCGACTCCCTTTGTGCAGGCCGTTCCGTTCGGAGAAGGCTTCATCGACTACCGGGCGTTTTTCGACGCCGCGGTCAAGTCCGGGTACACTGGGGGGGTGGCGTATGAAATGTGCTCCCCACTCTTGGGTGGCGGAGCGGAAGAGAATTTGGACCGATACGCAAGAACGTTCGTCGAGTGGATGCAGCGGCGATGACTGAACACGGCGGCGCTCAGCTGCCGATGGCGATGCTGCTGGTCTTCGGCACGGCGAAGATCATGGGCGAAATCTTTGAGCGGTTGCGCCTGCCCAATATCGTTGGCGAGATCCTGGCCGGGGTCGTGCTCGGCGCGAGTGTGCTGAATTGGGTTGAACCGAAGCAGATCGCTGAGTTTGCCGATCTCGGCGTGATGTTTCTCCTGTTCCGGGTAGGGCTTGAAGTGAAGGCATCGGACCTGATTAAGGTTGGCCGCGTGGCGTCTATCGTTGCTTTGCTGGGCGTTTTGGTGCCCTTTGCCATGGGGTACGCGATTTACATCTACACCGGGTCCAACCAGATCGAGGCGCTGTTTGTCGGGGCTGCGATGGTGGCTACCTCAGTGGGCATTACCGCTCAGGTTCTGGCCTCAAAAGGGCTGCTTAACGTCCGGGCCAGCCGCATTATCCTCGCCGCCGCGGTGATCGACGATATCCTCGGCCTCATCGTGCTGGCGGTCGTTTCGAGCATGGCGAAGGGCGAGGTGGACGTTCTGCAGCTCACGACCACCGCTGGTCTCTCTATCGGCTTCACCATTTTCATGCTGAGTATCGGTACGAAGACCATGGAGCGCGTGCTGCCGGGTATCGATAAGCGGCTGCGGGGTGGCGAGTCCCAGTTTTCGCTCGCCATGATTCTGCTATTCGCGTTGGCCGTCTTCGCCAGTTACGCTGGCGTAGCCGCCATCATCGGGGCGTTCTTGGCTGGCGTCGCCCTCGCGGAGTCGGTGTCCCACCGGGTGCATGATCTGGCGCAGGGCGTGACGGAGTTGCTGGTGCCTTTTTTCCTGGCGGGCATCGGCCTGGCGCTGGACATTAGCGTCCTCAAGGACCCTCGGACACTGACCATCGCTGCGGTGATCACGGTCGCCGCCATCGTCTCTAAATTCATCGGCTGCGGTCTGGGCGCGCTGTCGCTTGGCTGGCCGGATGCGCGCCGCATCGGCGCCGGCATGGTGCCCCGCGGCGAAGTCGGGATGGTGGTGGCGCAGATTGGCGCCGGGCTCGGCATCGTCAGCAAAGCGACCTATGGCGTGGTGGTCCTGATGACTCTCACGTTCCGGTCCTTGGCGCAAATGCCCGACGACCCCGACGAGACACCAATTAGAATTGAGTAGTGCTGCTGGAACTCGCCTCTCTCACCCTGCTTGGCATTACTAATCTGACCGGCCCCACGCACCACGTGCAAGGCATTGACGTCGAAGGCGACGTAGTCTGGGTGTCCGCCGTCGAAAGAGCAACCCGCAAAGGGTACCTATCCCGTTTCAACTGGAAAACCGGGGAGCGGCTGGCGGTGGTCGAATTGCAGGACGGCGACCGCTACCATCCCGGCGGCCTCCAACTTGCCGGCGACTCGATCTGGATACCGGTTGCCGAATACCGCCGCGAATCGAGCGCGTGGATCCAGAAGCGCAACAAGGTCACGCTGGCGCTCGAAGCGCAGTTCGCCGTCAAGGACCACATCGGTTGCGTGGCCGTCGCCAATGGCGTGATCTGGGGAGGAAACTGGGACTCCCGCCATTTCTATCGCTGGCGCCCGGATGGCTCCCTGATTGACCAGCGTCCCAACACAACCGGAACTGGTTTTCAGGATCTGAAGGCCATGGCCGGCAGACTGATCGGTAATGGCGTGAAGTCGCGCGCCGGCGGAGCAATCGAGTGGCTTGACCCCGAGACATTGACGGTGCAGAAGTCGATCGCTACCGGCCTGACCGACCGCGGCGTCCGCTTCTCAAACGAAGGAATGGCAATCCACAACGGCATCCTGTTCCTGCTCCCGGAAGACGACCCCAGCCGCCTCTTCCGCTATCGTCTGCCTTGATATGCTGACGGGGCGATGCTGAACCGCCGACAGTTTCTTGCCGCTGCCTCTACCCCTCTTCTCGCTGCGCCCCGCCCCAGACCGAACATCGTCGTGATCCTCACGGACGACCAAGGTTACGGAGACCTTTCCCTGCACGGCAACCGGGATCTGGCCACGCCGCACATGGACGCGGTAGCCAACAACGGCGCCCAGTTCACGCAGTTCCATGTCTGCCCGGTCTGCGCGCCGACTCGCGCGGGCCTGCTGACCGGCCGCTACAACTACCGCACCGGCGTGGTCGACACCTATCTCGGCCGCGCGCTCATGGATACCAAGGAGGTCACCATTGCGGAGGCGCTGCAAGCCGCAGGCTACCGGACCGCCATCTTTGGGAAATGGCATCTTGGCGACAACTATCCGCTCCGCCCGGGAGACCAAGGGTTTGCAGAGGCCCTCGTCATCAACGGTGGAGGACTCGCCCAGCCGGGCGATCCGCCGCCGGGCCAGTCCTACTTCAATCCGGTTCTCCGCCGGAACGGCAAATACGAGAAGGCCGACGGCTATTGTACGGACATCTTCTTCCGGGAAGCGATGCGGTTCATCGAAGCGAACAAAACGAAGCCATTCTTCGTGTACCTCCCGACGAACGCTCCGCATACGCCCTTGCAGATTGAAGAGCGCTATAGCAAGCCCTACAAGGATAAAGGTCTCGATGACGTCACCGCCAAGATCTACGGCATGATCCAGAACATTGATGAAAATCTGGGCAAGCTGCAGGCACAGCTCACCCGCCTGCAACTGCGGGAGAACACGATTCTGATTTTCCTCAGTGACAACGGTCCCCAGCAAGTCCGGTTCAATGGCGGCATGCGCGGCCTCAAGACGACGGTTTATCAGGGGGGCATCCGCGTCCCCTGCTTCGTGCAGTGGCCCGCCCGCGTCAAGGCCGGACTGAAGATCGATCGGGTTGCTTCGCACATCGACCTGTTGCCTACGCTCCTCGCGGCGGCAGGAGCGCCGCTGCCCAAGGTTCCCCTGGATGGCCGGAACCTGCTCCCGCTGCTCGATGGCAAGTCCAGCGGGTGGAAAGATCGATCCATCCACATTCAATGGCATCGCGGCGATGCGCCCGAATTGTTCCGCGCCCACGCGGTACGAACGCAGCGGTGGAAGCTGGTGAATGGCGTTGAACTGTACGATATGGACGCCGACCCCGCGGAGGCGAACAACGTTGCCGCGCAGCATCCGGACGTGGTCGCCCGCTTGCGGAAGGATACGGAAGCCTGGTTTCGCTCGGTCTCGGCGACGCGGGGCGGCTATGCTCCGCCGCGCCTCGCCATTGGCCACCCGGAGGAGAACCCCACCCTGCTCACGCGGCAGGATTGGCGCGGGCCTCGCGCCAGTTGGGACGCCAAGGGCATTGGTTACTGGGAAGTGGAGGTGCTGCGGGCCGCCGCCTACGATGTCGACCTGCTATTCGCCCCCGCCGCTGCCAGTGGTGCTGCGCTCTTCAAGCTCGGCGCCGTCGAACAATCCGCGCCCTTCGCCGCGGGCGCCAAGTCCGTGCAGTTTCGAGGACTCCGCCTCCCGGCCGGACCCGGACGGCTGGAGCCGATGCTCAAGATCAATGGCGAGGAGTTCGGAGTCCAGTATGTCGAAGTAAAGCAGGTAAGCTAGGAATTCGGATCATATGCTCTCTCTAAACCTGGACGGCAAGGTAGTCATCATCACCGGCGCGAGCGGAGGTTTGGGGATCGCCGTCACCAAGGCGTTTCTCGAAGCCGGCGCCCGAGTGGTGGGCGTCGATCGCGTGCCGCGCTCAAAGAGTCCTGAGCACCCCTCGCTGACCCACGTCGCGGTTGCGCTCGAAGACTTCGCCGCCGTCGAGCAACTGGTCAACGACACCGTGCTGCTGCACGGGCGCATCGATGCCGCCGTCCATCTCGTAGGCGGCTTCGCGGGTGGGCTGCGCATCGAAGAGACCACCGATGAAACCTGGGACAAGATGTTTGCGGTCAACCTCCGCCCGGCTATTCATCTGGCTCGCGCCGTACTCCCCGTGATGCGGGCTGCCAAGCGCGGCGCGTTCCTTGCCATCGGCAGCCCGGCCGCCATCGACCCGGCACCCGCGGTGGGCGCCTATGCCGCCGCGAAGGCCGGCCTGATTTCGCTCGTCAAGACCATCGCCGTCGAAAACCGCGATGCCCGTATTCGGGCCAATATCGTTGCCCCCGGCACGATGGACACCCATGCCAACCGCACCGCCATGCCCGACTATGACTCCACCCGTTGGGTGCAGCCTGCCAATGTCGCCAGCCTGCTCGTGTGGCTGGCCAGCGATGCCGGGGCCGAGATTACCGGCGCCGTCCTCCCGCTTCCCGGAAGAGAATAACCCTCCACTCCCATGCGATTTCTGCTTCTGCTAGCCGCTCTCCCGCTGCTCGCCGCCGAGCTGCGCGTTATGACGTTCAATGTCCGGTACCCCAGTCCAGGCGATGGCCCGGACATCTGGGAGAACCGGCGCGATCTCCTGATCGAAACCATCCGCGAAGCCTCGCCCGATGTAATGGGGACCCAGGAGTTGTTCTATATCCAGGGCCAGTACATCGTCGAGAAGCTGCCGGAGTACGCCTGGTTCGGCCTCAGCCGGCGCGGCAATAAAGAGGACGAACACATGGGCGTCTTCTACAAAAAGTCGCGCCTTCGCGTGGAAGAGTCCGGCAACTTCTGGCTGTCCGAAACCCCGGAAGTGCCTAGCTCCAGCGCTTGGAACATGTCGCTGCCCCGCATGGTCACCTGGGCGATATTTACTGACCTGCAAACCCGGCAGAAGTTCACCTACTACAACACCCACTTCGCCCATCGCGGCCAGCAGGACGAACCTGCGCGGGTCGCCTCCGCCAAGCTCATCGCGTCGCGGATCGGCCTCGCCTCGCCCTTGGTTCTCACCGGCGACTTCAATACCACCCCCGGCTCGGAAGCCTACCGAATGCTTACCGGCACGCTCACCGACGCCAAGTCCGCGGCGGCCGCCACCAGCGGCCCCGAGGGCACCTTCCACGGCTTCAAAGGAACCGTCGGTCCGAATCGCATCGACTGGATTCTCTTCCGGGCTCCGCAATGGAAAGTGAAGCGGGTCGACGCCATCACCAAAAACAACGCGGGCCGCTATCCGAGTGACCATCTGCCCGTCCTCGCTGTCTTCGATACCGGCCCGGACTTGGCTTATGACCTACTCCTGAAGGGCGGCACGGTGATCGACCCCAAGAACAATCGCAACGCCCGTTTGGACGTCGCCGTCAGCAACGGCAAGATCGCGGCCGTGGCCGCGGATATTCCCCGCAGTCAAGCCAAGCGCGTCGTCGAAGCCAACGGCCTCTATGTGGTGCCGGGCCTCATCGACATGCACACCCATGTCTATACCGGGCCGAACGGGCAGCTGCTGGCGGGCGGAGACCAGTCCGTCCCCGCCGACATGCACAGCTTCCGCGCCGGAGTCACTACCGTCGTTGACGCCGGCAGCTCCGGCTGGCGAAACTTCCCCGACTTCCGAGACCGGCTGATCCGCCCCGCATCGACTCGGATCCTGGCGTTCCTGAATATCGCGGCTGGCGGCATGGGCGGTGTAAACGAACAAGACCCCGCGGACTTCGACCCGGAGGCCACCGCCCGGATGGCCGCGGCCAACCGGGATCTCATCGTCGGCATCAAGACGGCCCACTGGGCCTCCCCGGACTGGCATGCGGTCGACCGTGCGGTGAAGGCCGCCGACGCCGCCAAACTCCCCGTGATGGTCGACTTCGGCATCATCCATATCGAGCGCCCGCATCGCGATCTCTTCCTCGACAAGCTCCGCCCTGGCGATATCTATACCCACATGTACCGGCCGTTTGACCCGGTGCTCGACGCCGATGGCAACCTGCGTCCCTACTACCGCACGGCCCGGGAGCGCGGCATTCTGTTCGATGTCGGCCACGGCTCCGGTTCGCTGCTTTTCAAATGGGCCGTCCCCGCCATGCGCCAGGGCTTTGCGCCGGACACTATCTCCACGGACCTCCACACGAGCAGCGCCAACGGCGGCATGAAGAACATGCTCGCCACGATGTCGAAATTCCTGAACATGAACATGCCGCTCGTCGATGTCGTTCGCGCGTCCACGTCGGCCCCCGCGCAAGCGATCCGCCGGCCGGAGCTCGGCCACCTGACGGTCAGCGCCGAGGCTGACGTTGCGGTCCTCCGCCTGGACAAGGGACAGTACGGCTTTCTTGACGTGGGCGGTTCCAAGATCAGCGGGACCCAGCTTCTGCAGTGCGAACTGACGCTCCGCGCCGGCCGCGTCGCTTGGGACCAGAATGGGATTGCTGCCGACCCATGGGAGAAACAAAGTTCCCAGATCTTCGAATACAAGCCCGGCCTGACACTGACGATGGTCGGCCGCCGCGGCCCTGCGCCGAAGCCGGCCGTGCTCTGGATTCACGGCGGCGGCTGGACTGGTGGCCGCCCGGAGATGTTTCTTCCCGCGGCGGAATACGGCGCTGCTCAGGGAACCCTCGGCTTCACCGTCCAGTACCGGCTGGGCAAGGTCGCCCCTGCGGTGGAGGATGTCGAAGCGGCCCTGGTCTGGATTCGAAAGAACGCCGTCGAACTCGGCGTTGATCCGCAACGCATCATCGCCGCCGGCGACAGCGCTGGCGGCCATTTGGCGCTCGCCCTGGGGACCGTGACGCGCGAACGTGCGAACGCCATCCTGGCGTACAACCCCATCCCTGACCTGACTGGCAAATGGGCCGACCGTGCGGCTTCCCCGGCGGAGGCCCGCCGCCTCTCGCCTCTTTTCGCGATCGACGCCAAGACGCCGCCCGTGTTGCTGCTCCACGGCCGCAAGGATACCGTCGTGCCGTTCACGGAGTCCGAACGCTTCCAGAAAACCCACGCGAAATCGAAGGTGATTCTATACCCCGACTCCCAACATGCCTTCGTCGTGCCAGGCCATACGGCCACCCCGGCCGAAGTCGACCGCGCCCTTCGCGACAGCTTCACCTGGCTGCGCGAGGCCGGCCTGCTACCACTGCAGCGCTAGATTGAACCGGAACGCCCGGCCATCGTTCAGCGTGTTCGTGATGAACCCGAACTCTGGCGTGCCCAACATGCTTCCCGGTTCAGCGAACTGCGGCGTGTTCAGCAGATTGATGGACTCGGCGCGCAGCAGCAGTTTCATCTCGCGCGGCAGTGCCCAGCTTTTGGCGAGAGCCGCATTCACGTTGCGAATGGCGCCCTTCCGGAACACATTCGCCCCCAGGTTGCCCGCCTCCGCGCCCGTCGTAATAAAGCTAAAGGCAGACCGCGGCAGCCGCTCGACAGAGGTGTCCGGGTTGCCGTAGCTCCGGCCCAGCATGGCGGTATCGAGCAGGTTCGGCCGGTCGCCGCCGTTGCCGTCTACATTGCCGAAGCCGGGGCCGTCGAGCGTCGTCAGGTTAAACGGCGTCCCCTGCTTGAGGAGGGCCACCGTGCTGACGGTCCAGCCCTTCGGCAAGTCGTAGCTCACGCGGGCAAGAAAGGCATGGGGCTGGTCAAACTGACTTCGCGCCTTGCGGTCTTTGTGGGTATCGTATTCGCTTTGGCTGCGCGACAGACGCGAATCGGCGTCGTAGGCTGTGTTCGTGTAGTCGGCGCCCAGGTCCATTGCTTTGCTAAACCAATAGGCGGCATCGACGGTGAACCCCTTCACCCGCGGCGCGACTACCGTTAGCCGGCCGGCATCGAAGTATCCACGCGAACCGTTGAGCATGATGCGGACGTCCGCCAGATCCAGGTTCGGCCGCCGTTCGTTGATCGTGGCTGTCGTCAAGGGAATGCCCGCCACCGGATGTGCCCGGTTCGTGTACCACATGATGGCCAGCTTATGAGCCCGGCTGCCGACGTAGCCCGCCTGCAGCCGCCAGCCGGCGCCCAGGCTCCGCTCCCAGCTGAAATTGTATTGATAGTGGTACGGCGTCGCTAGTTCGCGGTCGATCAGGTAGAGGTTGCCTTTCGGCGCCACGCCCGTGCTTTGTAACGGATTCAACAGGTTCGGCGCGAGAATCACTAGCTTCACGCTGAGGGGCGGCGAAAAGCGAACCTGCGAATAGGAAACGGGCATGATTTCGCCGAAATGCACGCCCACGGCCGCCCGCAGAACCCCCGCGCTCCGGGGCAGTCGATACGCAACGCCCATCCGCGGCGCGAGATTGTTCCGGTCCGCGTCGTAGGGAACTTCGTTTAAACGATTCACCTCATCCGGACGGCCCACCAGCTCCCAGCGGAGCCCGAACTGCAGGGTCAAGTCAGCGTTCACCTTCCACGAGTCCTGCGCATACAGCGTGCCCATCGTTTGCCGGAAACCCCGGTGAATATTGCCCACGGCCACCAGATACTGCGACGGTGTGCCCAGCCGCATGTTGTCAATGCCCACGCGGCCAAAGTCGTTCGAGAAGGAAAGGAACCCGCGGTGCGAGTCCGTCTCCTTGCCGTTGAACTGCCGCCGCGTCAGCGCCGCTCCGAGGCCTATCGTGTGGCGCCCCCGCGTGGCGGTGTACTGCGCCTCCTGCCGGTAGGTGTTCTGCGCGCGGTCAATGGGGATGGCCGCCAGCGGCCCCAACGTCGTCAGCCCCGCCGTCGAGATCATCGGACCCACCGCATTCGGCTCCGGCACCAGGACCGAGCCGATGCGGTCAAAGCCGCTCGTCAGTTGCAGCTTGCCGCCCCGGCTCCACGTCAGCCGGGCACGATGCGACCGGGTTGACGTGTCCGGGTTTTGCCCCGCGATTAACTGGAACGCGTCCACCGTCTGCCCGGTGAACTGGTAATTGGCAAACAGACGGTCCTTCGCGGAAACGTCCTGCTCAAGCCGGATGCCGCCATCGTTGCTGTCAATCCGCTGCGGCGCGTTCGTGTTCAGTTGCCGGGTCCCGTTCCCCCGGTTGGGCAACTCCGGGCCGAAGGCGTCGAGGTACCGCTGCACCAGCGCCCGCACGGCCGGGTCTGCCGCCAAGGCTGTCCGTTCGTTGGCGTAAGGCACGAGAACGTTGCCGTTCACCTGTCCGCGCAATTTCTCTTGCGAACCTTGCAACGAAACGTACCCGTTACGCCAAGGGCTCCAGCCCGTCTGCAAGCCGTAACGGTTCTCCCGCGCCGGCTTTACGTCCCCCACCTGGAAAAACGCCCGCGCCGAAAAGATGCTGTTCTGGTGGTTCGCAAACGCGTTGCCGTGCCAACCCGCCCGGCGCTGCGGCGCCAACGCCAGCGGCCCCGGGATCACAATTCCGAACTCCGCCCCGAAGTATCCGCGGTCGGCCCGGAACTCTTCCACCAAGGTCGCCGTCGCCCCCAGGCGGACATTCAACTCTTTTAGCGCGTTGTTGTCCACCAGATTGAACTGGATGTTCTCATTGCGCCGGCTCTCGCCTTTGGTGGCATCTTCTTTGCCCAGAAGATTTAGCTCCACCCTTTTCTGCGCATCGCCCGCCTCGGGCTTCTGCGCCCAAAGGGCGCAAGGGATCAGCAACGCTAAAAAATGTTTCAAAAGTCGATCGCTTCCAGAATCTCGGACGGTTTCTTATCAAACGCCTTCGAGATGGAAAGCAGGCTCTCCATGCTCGGCAAATGCGTGCCGCGTTCGATCGCGCTAATTTGCGACACGCTTAACTTCGTCGTTGCGGCCAAATCTTTCAAGGACCAGTCCCGCTCCACTCGCAGCATCTTGATCCGATGCCCCAGCCGTTCCCGCAGCCGGTCCTGCGGCGTCTTGCCGAGGCCAAACGTCTCGATCGCGTTCTTCAGCGTTTGCCGCAACTGCGCCAGCGAAAACGGTTTCGAGAGGTAGTCGAAGACGTTCATCTTGAACGTCAGCCGCATATCTTCAAGCGAGGGATATCCGGTGACTACGATGACGCATAATCCCGGCCAGCGCGTCTGCAACTGTTCCAGAACCTGGTCACCCTTGAAGTCGCCCATCTTCATGTCCAGCAGAACAATGTCGGGTAGATTCTGCTCGTTGGCCGCGAACAGATCGTCGGGATGGGCGAACAGCCGGACGTTGTAAAACCCTTCGTCCGTCAGGAAATCTTCCATGTAGTTGCGAAAGTCGAGGTCGTCATCGAGGATGGCGATCTCAATCTTGAGGTCCGCGTGCGGGGCCTCAGCGGGCATAGACGTTGCCTCCTTCCACCGGCTTTGGGTCGATGGTTACCGGCGCTTCCGGCAGACGAATCTCCAGACGTGCGCCGCCTCCTGGCCGGTTACTGGCGCCAATTGTTCCGCCATGCTGTTGCACAATGCCCTCGGATACCGTCAGCCCGAGCCCGGTGCCCTTGGAGTCCAGCTTGGTGGAGATGAAGGCCTCGAAGATATCGGGCAGTACGTCCGCGGGAATTCCCGGGCCATTGTCCTCGACGGCGATGATCCACCATCGTTCCGCATTTTCAATTTGCAGCGTCGTCTGCGCGACGATCTCTCCGTTCTTGGACGGAACCGCCTGCAGCGCGTTCCGGAGCAAGTTGACGAATACCTGCATGAGCCGGTCGGCATTGCCGAAGACTCGGCACTCCGGGGCGATCCGGTTGTGAAAGGCGGTCTGCGTTGCCTTCTCATCGAGAGATACCAGCTGCCAGGCTTCATCGAGGAGTTCGTGCACCGCTACCTCCTGCTTCTCTTGGCGCCGGACTCTCGAAAAATCGAGCAGCCCTTCGCTGATCGTCTTCAGTCTGGCCGCCACCCGCTGCATCCGCCGCAGGCGGTCTTGCGCCGCCGGTTCGGGAATGGTCTCGAGTAGTTTTTCAATCGAGCCCTGCAAAACGGCCAGTGGCGTGTTGAGCTCGTGCGCCACGCCGGCGCTCAGCATGCCCAGGCTCACCAGCCGGTCCTGGTCCGCCATCTTCCGCTTGGCCGTATCGAGCCGGTCCAGCGCCCGCTCCAACTCGTCTTCCTGCCGGCGCAACTCGGCCACCGTTTCGTTCCGGGAACGCATGATCTGCCCGATCTCATCGCCCGGGATGTACTCGGCAGAGATAATTTCGTGCGCTCGGTCGCCGGTCTGCGAGGCGTGATCGGCGTTCAGCATCGCATTCAGCGGCCGATAAACGTAGAGCGGCATAATCACCGACTCCAGCAGCAGCACGGCCAAGATGTAGATGATTCCCAAGACCGTAAACAGCGCAATCCGGACCAGATCGAGCGAACGTTCGTAGTACGCATAAGGCATCCGGATTTTCCGATATATTTCTTGGCCAGCTAATCGCCGATAGAGTACTGTCCCTGCAAGGGATTCAGGTTGACCAGGGTCGGCGACGTTCGTTCCTGGGTGATCGTCGAGTTGCTGTCGAATCTCTGGTGAGATTTCGAGCGCCCGTGCGCTACCCTCCTGAAAGGAATACCGATGCAGAATTGTTGAAGCCGTACGACCCGTCCAAGGGTACTCGGCCTCGAACAGTACGGTGCAAAGGGCTACCTCGCGAGCCATATCGTCTTGTACCCGTTGCTCCAGTAAGGGGAAGACAGTAAAATACACAGCACCTGAAAGGACCAAAAAGAACAGATTATGGAGGATGATGAGTTTAAGGCGCAGTTGCAGGTTGCCAAACCGGCGTCCCAGGTATCCCGGCGTACGGACCTCGGGAAGCCTAACTTTCCATCCGGAACTCATCTTTAACACCTTAATGCATTTTTCTTCGTTGGTCTGCCATCACTGTACTTTGGCAGGAGGAATTCCTGTCAAACTGGAATTTTTGTCGGTATTGCGGAATCAGTGCCGCTATGGTAGACGTAGAGAGGGAGAGTTGTGACGCGTTTAAACCCCTTCCGCAATCCCGGCTGCGATACGACCAGGAATTTGCCTTGGGTCTTTCGTAAAGACCACCCGGCCTTTCAGGAGTTGCTATAACGACCATGGGACTCAAGTTTTCCAAGAAATCAGATCGCATTCTGCGAACTGTTTTGGTGATGGTCGGTTTTGGGGTGATCGGTGGCGCCAGTACTTTGTACTATGCGACGCTGCCTACCACTCTGGAACCTGGATACCAGCCTCAACAGCCCGTACCATACAGTCATAAACTACATGCCGGCAACATGGGTATGGATTGTACCTACTGTCATACTTCCGTTCTAAAAGCGGCCTATGCGTCGATTCCGCCGACGCAAACCTGCATGAATTGCCACTCCAAAGTGAAGGAGAAGAGCGTCGTGCTGGAGCCGGTCAGGGCCAGTTGGGCCTCTGGTGAATCCGTGCCCTGGGTGAAGGTGCACCGTTTGCCAGACTATGTGTACTTCAACCACAGCGCGCATACCACCGCTGGAGTCAGTTGCGTCAGTTGCCACGGCAGGATCGACCAGATGGTCGAAGTGAAGCAGGTGCAGACGCTAGCGATGAGCTGGTGCTTGGAGTGCCATCGGAACCCCGCCCCGAACTTACGCCCCGCTCAATTTGTCACGAAGCTCGATTGGAAACCTGAGGGCGACCCCGTGGCCCTCGGACGGGAAATCATTGCACAGAAGGGCATTAACCCGCCCGTGAACTGCTCAGGGTGTCATCGATGATCCAGATCGAAGGTATTGGAAACCAAACCGGAAAGAAGTTTTGGCGGAGTTTGAACGAACTCGCCTCAACGCCGAAGTTTAAGGAGTGGCTGGTCCAGGAATTTCCTGAAGGGGCCACCGATTTAATCGACACCGGCTCCCGGCGCCGCTTTATGCAGTTGATGGCTGCGTCGATGGGCCTAGCCGGTCTGACCGCTTGCCGTCGTCCCGTGGAGAAGATTCTTCCTTACGCCAAGGGTGTTGAGGGCTTGGTTCACGGCGCTCCGCAGCACTACGCGACGGTCATGAACGTGGCCGGTCAAGCGCATCCTCTTGTGGTGGAGGCGATTGACGGACGCCCGGTCAAGATTGAAGGCAACCGGAAGCATCCGTTGTCGAATGGCGCGGCGAACGCTTGGGCGCAGGCGTCCATTCTTAGCCTTTACGATCCGGATCGTTCGCAGAAGGTTCTCGAAAAGGGCAAGGCCAGCACCTGGGAAGCATTCCAGTCGGCTGCAAAGGCTACCTTTGTGGGGGATGGTGAAGGCATTCGCATCCTATCGGGAGCACTGTTGTCGCCGACCTTGGCCGGACTTCGCGCCGCCCTGGCCGCTAAGCATCCGAAGGCCAAGTGGGTTGAGTATGAGCCGATCAATGAGGACGCGGCGCTGGCCGGATCCGAATTGGCGTTCGGCGATCGGCTGCGGCCCCATTTCAACCTGTCGAAAGCGGACGTTGTTGTCTCTCTCGACTGCGATTTCTTGCAGCTCGACAACCCTGGCTTGAACGTGATTCGGGATTTTGCCAAGCGCCGCAAAGCTGTGGATTCAGCTGTGCCTGCTGGTCATGGGACCGAGCACAAGGCAGCCGGTCACAAGGCAGACGAGCATAAGCAAGGCGAGCACAAGGCTGACGACCATAAGGCCGAGGAACCCAAAGCTGCCGCGCCCGTTGCCGCCGCAGACCCAGCCGCGACTCCCGCTGCTTCGGCAGGGGAGTCCTCCACCATCAACCGCCTCTATGTAGTCGAGAACAACTTCACCCTGACCGGCGCTCGGGCTGACCATCGTTTGCGCCTCCGGGCGGCCGATGTGCAGGCTTTCGCGGCCGACTTGGCTCGCGAAGTCGCGGCATTGCCCCAGGGGCTCAAGATCCTCGGCCAATCGGACAAGTTTATTTCCGCCCTCGCCAAGGATCTGCTCGCTCACAAGGGCCGTTCGGTCGTTCTCGCGGGACCCCGTCAACCCGCTGCGGTCCATGCGTTGGCTGCCGTCATCAACCAGACGCTCGGCAACATCGGTGAAACCGTGTCCTATACGCGGCCCGGCCGCGAGTCCTCCGCCACCGCTATCACTGACCTTGCGAAGGAAATGGGCGCTGGCCAAGTGAAGACCCTGGTGGTACTTGGGGCTAACCCCCTCTACACCGCACCTGCCGATTTAGAGTTCGCCGCCAAATATAAGGCGATTGCCACGACGATTCACCTCGGCTTCGAAGTGGATGAGACGGCAGCCGCTTCCACGTGGCATCTACCCGAGTCGCACGCTCTTGAAAGCTGGGGAGATGCGGTAGCCGCCGACGGCACCATCTCTTTGCAGCAACCACTGATCGAACCGATCTTCCCCACAAAGTCGGTCATCGAAGTGGTCGCCCTGGCGCTCGGACAGACCGCCAGCGCGTACGAGTTAGTCAAGTCGCAGTCGAAATTGGATGACCCTGCCTGGCGTCAAGCCCTGCACGAGGGCTTCGTTGCCGGAACGCAGGCGCCTCTCGCCAAACCGGCGGCCAACTCTAAGGCAGTTGAAGCTGCTATTGCCGCTGCGCCTAAGCCGGCCGCGGGCCTCGAAGTGGTCTTCGCCCCGTCCGCTTCTGCCTTCGATGGTCGTTACGCGAACAATGCGTGGCTTCAGGAAGCGCCAGAGCCCATGACGAAGATCGTGTGGGACAATCCGGCCTTAGTCAGCCCCAAGACCGCAAAGGAACTCAAGCTCGAAGAAGGCTCCGTGATCGTAGTGGAGCGGAACGGCCGGAAGGTGGAAGCGCCAGTCCTGGTGCAGCCCGGCCACGCCGACAACTCCGTAACGCTTTCGCTCGGATACGGACGTACCTCGGTTGGCCGAGTGGGCACTGGGGTTGGGTATAACGCCTACCTCCTTCGCACCGCTGACGCGATGGGATTTGGTACCGGCGTTAACATCACCAAATCGCCCCGAACCTACGCGCTCGTGACAACACAGGAGCATCACGATCAGGCCGGTCGCCCAGTAGTTCGGGAAGCCACGGTCGAGAAGTACAAAGAGGAGGCCCATTTCGCCTCCCACGAAGATGCCCACATCGAGCTATTCCAGTTGTTCGATAGCTTTGACTATTCGAAAGGCAACCAGTGGGGCATGGTAGTGGACCTGCAGTCGTGCATTGGTTGCAATGCCTGTCTGGTGGCTTGTCAGTCTGAAAACAACATCCCAGTGGTTGGCCGTGATCAGGTATCGAAGGGCCGTGAAATGCACTGGATCCGATTGGACCGCTACTTCACGGGTACCGAGGACGATCCGGAAGTCGTTCATCAACCCATGGCTTGTCAGCAGTGCGAAAACGCTCCCTGCGAGTCGGTTTGCCCGGTGGCAGCCACGGTTCACAGTCCGGAAGGCTTGAACGATATGGCCTACAATCGTTGCGTCGGCACCCGGTACTGCGCCAACAACTGCCCGTACAAAGTCCGCCGTTTCAACTACTTCAACTGGCATAAAGACCTGGAAGAGGTTGGAAAGATGGTGTTCAATCCTGACGTTACCGTGCGAATGCGCGGCGTTATGGAGAAGTGTAACTACTGCGTGCAGCGCATTCAGGAAGTTAAGATCGCTCACAAGGTTGACGGACGGAAGCCGATCAAGGACGGTGAAGTGTTGACCGCTTGTCAGCAGACCTGCCCTGCGGAAGCCATCTCCTTTGGCAACATCAACGACCCCGAAAGTGCTGTCTCCAAGATGAAGAAGAATAATAGGAATTACACCCTTCTTCATGAACTGAATATCAAGCCGCGCACTACGTATCTTGCTAAGGTGCGCAATCCAAATCCGGAGCTTGCCTAATGGCCGATCTAGCAATTGATCCTAAGGCTGTCGAGCAACTAAGTCCTCCGCTGGTCACTGGCCAGCCGTCGCTCCACGATGTCACGGAGGCCGTGAGCATCCATACCGAAATCGAGACCCATCGAAATTGGTATATTGCGCTCGCCATTAGCGGCAGCATCACCCTCCTTCTCGGTTCCATGCTGGCTTACCTTGTCGCGACCGGCATTGGGGTTTGGGGCAACAATAATCCTGTCGGCTGGGGTTGGGACATCACCAACTTCGTGTTCTGGATCGGTATCGGCCACGCCGGCACATTGATCTCGGCAATTCTATTCCTGTTCCGCCAGAAATGGCGTACCTCCATCAATCGCTTTGCCGAAGCGATGACGCTGTTCGCCGTCGCTTGCGCGGGTATCTATCCTCTAGTCCACGTAGGTCGTCCCTGGCGGGCATACTGGCTCTTTCCTATACCGAACGCGGACTTAGCGATGTGGCAGAACTTCCGCAGCCCGCTGCTCTGGGACGTCTTCGCCGTCTCGACCTACGCTACCGTCTCGGCCTTGTTTTGGTATGTAGGTCTCATTCCTGACTTGGCGATCATCCGCGATCGGGCGAAGACGCAATTGCGGCACACCATCTACGGGATCGCTTCGCTCGGTTGGCGGGGATCGGCTACACACTGGAAAAACTACGAAAAGGCCTACATGATCCTTGCAGGTCTTTCGACGCCGCTCGTGCTTTCCGTACACACCATCGTTTCCTTTGACTTTGCGGTGTCCATCATTCCTGGTTGGCACACCACGATCTTCCCGCCTTACTTCGTCGCGGGAGCGATTTTTTCAGGCTTCGCCATGGTCATCACGCTCATGGTCATCGCCCGATGGGTGTTCAAGGTGGAGCACCTTGTGACGATGACGCACCTTGAAAACATGAACAAGGTGATCCTGGCCACCGGCACAATCGTTGGATACGCTTACGCGACGGAATTCTTCATCGCCTGGTACTCCGGGAATGAATACGAGCGCTTTACGTTTATCAACCGTGCGATGGGCCCGTATGCTTGGGCCTACTGGTCGATGGTCTCCTGTAACGTGATCTCGCCCCAGTTCTTCTGGTTCAAGAAACTACGGACGAACATTCCTTTCATGTTCGTACTTTCGATCTTCGTGAACATCGGCATGTGGTTTGAGCGGTTCGTGATTATCGCCACCAGTTTGCACCGCGACTTCTTGCCATCCTCCTGGGGTTACTTCCGGCCGACCATCGTCGATATCTTAACTTTCTTCGGGACGTTTGGCCTCTTCATCACCCTGTTCGTCTTCTTTACCCGCTTCCTGCCGATTATCGCCGTGAGCGAAGTGAAGGGCATGATGATCCAGACCGAGCACGAGAAGCATTATCTCCCTGCTACGACGGCTAATCCTTCGGACACCGTCAAAGCTCATTAAGGAACGCCATGGCTGACACCTCCTCCATACACGGCGTCGTTGCCGACTTCGACTCTCCGGATACCCTGCTTGATGCCGTCAAGGCAGCACGGGCCAAGGGTTACACCAAGATGGAAGCTTACACCCCGTTCCCCATCCATGGGATCGACGAAGCGATGGGCGCGAAGCCTTCGATTCTTGGTTACATTGTGCTCTGCGGCAGCGCGACCGGCTTCACGACCGCAGTTCTACTGCAGTGGTGGACCGGTACGATCTCCTATCCTTTGGTCATCAGCGGTAAGCCGTTGTTCGCATTCGAGTTCGGCTTCCCGGTCATGTTCGAGCTGACCGTATTACTCTCGGCCTTCGCCGCTGTCTTCGGAATGCTTGGCCTGAATGGCCTACCGCGGCTGAGCCACCCGATCTTTAACTACTCTGGTGTGGCGGGATCGTCCGATGACCGTTTTCTCCTCGTGATCGAGGCCTCTGACAAGAAATTTGATGCCAACGAAACGAAGGATTTTCTTGCCTCTCTCGGAGCCGAGAAGTTGGAGGTCGTCGAAGCATGAAGTTCCTTAATCTGAAGTCCATTCTTCCCTTTAGCGCACTCCTTGTTCTCAGTGGTTGCTTGAGCCCGAGTCGGGATACGCCGCCGCTCCAGATCTGGGACGACATGAAGGCGCAGCCAAAGTACAAGTCCCAACAGCAGAGTCCCCTCTTTGGCGATAAGCGCTCCAGCCGGCGCCCACCGGAGGGAACCCTGGCGATTGGCCAATTGGCCGGCGACGACGCGTACCGCTGGGGCGTGGTTAATTCTCAGTACGTCGGCAAGCTCCAAGAACCCATAACCCCCGAGCTTCTCGCTCATGGCCAACTGAAGTACAACACGTACTGCGCTCCGTGCCATTCGCGGGTAGGGGACGGAAAAGGAATTGTGGGCATTCGGGCGGGCGCTGCGTTTCAGCCGGCAAACCTTTTGGAGCCACGCGTTCAGCAGATGAACGATGGCGAACTCTATTCGGTGGCAAGCGAAGGCCGGCGGACGATGATGGGCTACCGGACCCAATCGACCGACCATGACCGATGGGCGATAGTTGCCTACCTGCGGGCATTGCATCGAGCCAACAGCGGAACGAAAGATGACGTGCCGGAAAACCTGCGCGCGCAGCTGAACTAAACGAGGACTACGAGTCGCAACATGAGTAAACATCACCATCACGACGTCCCCAAGGATAGCTACGAAATTCCCACCGCAACGTGGGAAAAGGGTCGCAACGTTATTCTTGGCGTTTTTATCCTCGGTTGGGTCGCCGCTCTGGCGGGCTACAGCATCGACCACAAGCAATTCTTTCCGTCTTATTTGGTCGCGTTCTTTTTTGGCACCGGCATTGCTATCGGCGCCGCCCTGTTCACGATGATCCAGCATTTGACTGGTTCGGCTTGGAGTGTTCCGCTGCGTCGGCTCATGGAAAACGTCATGATGTCCATGCCGATTCTGGCCTTGCTCTTCCTGCCGGTCGCTTTCGGGTTGCACGAACTATATGAGTGGTCTCACCCCGGAATCAT
>LNFE01000148.1 GCA_001464575.1 Acidobacteria bacterium Ga0077553
TTCTGCCCGAACCGGGCCGTCTCCGATGCGCTAGCGATTCGCGAGTACTATCGCCAGGAGTACAACTCCGAGACGACCTTCATCGCCTACGGCGCCGAGATGGGCAAGCTGACGACACGGGCGGCGCTGGACGATCTGGGCCTCCAGCCGGAGGGCTACTTTCTCTACGTCAGCCGGATGGAGCCGGAGAACAACGCTCTGCTGGTGCGGGAGGCGTTTGAACAGGTTGCGACTGATCTGCGGTTAGCCTTGATCGGCGATGCGCCCTACTCGGCTGACTACATTGAGCAGGTCCGGCAGACGCGCGATCCGCGGATTGTGATCCCCGGCGCCATCTACGGGCAGGGCTATAAGGAATTGGGTTCGTTTTGTTATGCGTATATCCATGCGACCGAGGTGGGCGGGACGCATCCGGCGCTGATTGAGGCGATGGGCCGCGGGGCGCTGGTGTTGTACCTCGATACCGAAGAGAACCGCGAGGTAGCCGGCGGCGTGGGGCTGCCCTTTACTGCCGCGAGCCTGCCGGAAGTGTTGCGGCAGACGCTGGCGCTGCCGGAAGCGGAGCGGGAGAGGCTGCGCGCCGCGGCCGTGAGCCGGGTGCAGGAGCGGTATAGTTGGGACGCTGTGACTGACGCCTACGTGGCGTTGTTTGAGGAGTTATGCACCGATCGTGGTTAGAAGTATCGCTGGGATGCATCGCCGGAAACTTCCGGGCGGTGCGGGCGGTGGTGGGGCAAGAGGTTTCGGTGATGCCCGTCGTGAAGGCGGACGCCTACCGGCACGGGGCGGTGGCCGTGGCGCGGTCCTTGGAGCGGGCTGGGGCGCGGTGGCTGGCTGTCAGCAACGTGCAGGAAGGTGCTGCGTTACGCGATGCCGGAATCCAGACGCGGATTCTGGTGATGGCCGATTTTCTACCGGGGAGCCGCGAGGCCTTCTTTGATTACCGGTTGACGCCGGCGCTGCACGATCTGGGCGAGATCGCCGAGCTGGAGCGTTTAGCCGCGCGGCGCGGGCAGGCGGCGGCGTTTCATTTGAAGATCGATAGCGGCATGGGCCGGTTGGGCGTGCGGGACGAGGCCAGCGCGGTGGCGGAGGCGGTGGGCGCTTGCCGAACGGCGCAGTTTGAAGGGCTGATGACGCACTTTGCGTCTTCGTCCGATTACGGTTCGCCGCAGACGGACGAGCAGACCAAGTACTTCTTTGACCTGCTGACGGCGAGCGGTTTGCGGCCGGCGTATGTCCACCTGTCGAGCACGATTCCGATCGCCTACGGGCGGCGGGAGGCGTGGGGCAACATGGTGCGGCCGGGGCACGCGATTTACGGCTACATCTCTCCGGCCAAGGGTCCGGCGCCGGACCGGGAGCTCGACGTGACGCCGGCTCTGACCTGGAAGACGTGCGTGCTCGAAGTGAAGGAGATTCCGGCCGGGGCAGCAATTGGCTATGGGGCCATCTATCGCGCGACGAAACCGATGCGGATTGCCGTGTTGGCCGCCGGCTATGCCGACGGGTATCCGCACCGGTTGTCGAACAAGGGCAAGGTGCTGGTGAATGGGCGGATCTGCCCGGTGATTGGCGCCGTTTCGATGGACCTGACCACGATCGACGTGACGGGCATCGAACGCTTGCAGCCGGGTGATCCGGTGACGCTGCTCGGCGGCGAAATAGACGCGCAGCAGATCGCCCGGACGGCGGGAACCATCTCGTACGCCGTGCTGTGCGGCATCAGTTCCCGCGTCGCGCGGATGTTTGTCGATTAGCGGCGGACCCCGATCAACACATTGGGCTCGAACAGGTACGGCGGCACGATGCCGCAAAGGTCGCCGAGCGGCAGCACCTCCGGCGGCAAATCGAACCCCAGCGACCCGGTCATGAACTCGCGGCGCTGCTCGATACGGGCCCAGACGGTGGGATACTGCTTGGCCACGGCGGCGCGGAGGGCAGCGTCGGCCAGGGCGTAACTATCCTCCATGCGCGTTGAGGAGAAGCGGGGAGAACTGGGGATGATGTCGGACTGCAGGATCATGCCGCTGGTGAGGGGTTCCGTTGAACCCGCGTAGATAGGCGAGCCGGGCCATTCGTCAAAGTGGATGAGATGGCCGGGGTTGAGGAAGATGCCGTACTGCTCGAAAGGCAGCAGGCGTTGAATGAGGTCGAACAGTTCTCCGCCTGGGCGGCCGAGCGTGAGGTGTTCGAACCAGGCGGCCATGGCGGCCACGTAGGGTCCGGCGAACTCGTCGACGTAGCCGGCCGGGGCGTCGTTCGCGTCGAAGCCAAGCCAGCCGCAGCGGCAACAGTTGCTGCCCCAGTAGCTGACGTTGGCGGAGAAGAATTCGCCGAGCCGGATCTCGTTGCCGCTCGCGCTGGCCAGGCTAACGCGGGTAGGGCCGGTTTTCACCGTCCAATGGCAGGCCATGGGGCGGCCGTTGTAGCCGCCTTGGGTGGCCACCTGATGATCCGTGAGGCCTTCGCGGAGGCCAAATAGAATGCGGCGCATGGCTTCGGCTGCGGCGACGTTCGAGCCTTCGAAATAGGCGATCTCCCAGGGGGAGGCTTGGGCGCGCAGGCGGGTAAAGGCGCGGGTGGCGTTTTCGACCGGGGCGAACTGGCGGAGAAGATCGATGAGATAGGAAGGCAGGTCGGACTGGGTGGGCTCGTCGTACTCTTTCCAGCCGACTACGCCGAGCTTGGGGCTATCGCCGAGACCTTCCGCCGTAAGGATTTCGCGCAGCGTGCGGCCGTGGCTGCGGGGCTGATCCATGAGGGAGAAGGGCGGATAGACCTCGCCGCGGAGGAGGCCGGCGGTATAGAGGGCGCTGATGCGGAGATAGCCGAAGCACTCGTTGCCGACGAGCAGGAGCGGGGAGCCGGCGACGGGGAGGATGAGGAGTGCTTCCTCAAAGCGCGGGTCGAAGCCAGTGGCCCAGAGGAGGTTGGCGTAGTGTTCGCGGTCGCCGTAGACGAGCAGGTGGGAGTAGCCGAGGGCGCGAGCGCGGTCGAGGCGCGGGGTGAGTTCGGCGGCGTCGGCCCAGGGGAGGGGTTCGGCGGGGCCGGTGTCGGGCCAGTCGGTTTCAAGGAGGGTGTGGGTCCAGGTCATGGGCGATCGATGAGGTAGCCGCGGAGGAGTACGTGGGAGACGACTGACTCGGGGTTGCTGTGCCAGATGATCGTGGCGGATTCATCGACCACGAAACCAGTGGTGAGCGCTTCCGAGATGCCGCCGTAGCCGAAGTCATCCAGCAGAAGGGTGGATTGGTGAACGATCTGACTGTTGGTGAGGTCGTCCAACAAGGCGACCGAGAGCCGTAGGGTGACGTTCTGGCGGGCTGGCTTGAGCAGGGCTCTGAATTGCCAGTCGACGTCGGTGATCACCAGATAGCGTCCGGCGGGTATCTCGAATGGGAACTCGGTGGTGACGTCAGGAAGGTTGCGCCGCCACGCGCCGGTGGGATCTTTGGTGCCGATCCATTCGAGCACAACGTGGTCGGCCGGGTTGACTCCTAAATGGGATGCCATGAGGAGACAATAGCACCATGAGCAAAACCGTCAACTGGCTGGTGATCGGCGTCGGAGACATCACGAAGAAGCGGGTGCTGCCCGCGATTCAGGCGCATGAGCGGAGTGCGCTGCGGGGCATCGTGACGCGCCACCCCGAGAAGGCTTCGCCATACGGTTGCAATGTGTATCCCACGCTCGAAGTAGCGCTGCGGGATCGCGAAATCAACGCGGTCTACGTCGGTACCCCGGTGGCGCTGCACGCACCGCAAACCGTGGCGGCACTGTACGCGGGCCGGAATGTGCTCTGCGAAAAGCCGATGGCGATGAACTATCCCGAAGCGCGGGACATGGTCTGCGCGGCGCGGGATACGGGGCACCTGTTTGGCGTGGCCTACTATCGCCGACTGTATCCGAATCTACAGCGGGCGAAGGCGCTCGTGGAAGCCGGGGCGATTGGCCAGCCCGTGTTGTGCGAGGCGACCTGCCATAGCTGGGTGCCGCCGGGCATTGAGCCGGACTATTGGCGGTTTGATCCGGAACTGGCCGGGGGCGGGCCACTGTACGACATCGCTTCTCACCGGATTGATGCGATGAACTTTCTGTTCGGCAACCCGGCGAAGGCGACCGGATACACGTCGAACTCCGTGCACCGCTACGCCGTCGAAGATAACGCGACGGTCCTGATCGAGTACCCGCAAGGGGTGCGCGGGGTGGTCGATGTGCGGTGGCACAGCAAGGTCGATCGCGATGAGTTCCGGATCGTGGGAACCGACGGCGCTATCGAGCTAACCCCGCTCAACAGCGGCCGCGTGGTTTGGCCGGGAGGGACCGAGGAGTTGCCGCCGCATGCGAATCTACACTACCCGCTGATCGAGCACTTCGCGAACGCGATTCTGGACGGATCGCCGCTGATTTCGACTGGAGAAACTGCGATGTGGACGGACTGGGTGACGGGGAAGGTTGCAATCCGGTTATGATGAAAGTTAATCGCCGCATCTGCGCCGCGTCAGCCTCTCCATGCCGGAAAGTACAAAGATCGATGTGAATAGTTGGCTCGAAGAAGAGCTATTTCAGCAGTACAAGAATAACCATACGTTCGTGGATGAAAGCTGGCAGAGCCAGTTTGCCGCGGAGAAGGGGAACGGAACCGTAACGGCCGCCGCGCCGCCACCCCCTCCGCCTCCTCCCCCGCCACCACCGCCTCCACCTCCGCCGCCCACCCCCGCGGCCACGGGTGTCGCCACGACGCAGACGAAGGCTGTCGAAACGAAGCCGACGCCGAGCAAGGACGTGGACTCGTCCGAGCAGCTCGTGCCGTTGCGCGGCGCTCCGGCGCGGCTAGCCGAAAACATGACCCTGTCGCTGTCGATGCCGACGGCGACGAGCCAGCGGTCGATCCCGGTGAAGGTGATCGATGAGAACCGGCGGATCATTAACCAGCACCGGTCGCTGCTTGGCCATTCGAAGATTTCATACACGCACATCATCGGATGGGCGATCGTTAAGGCCGTGCAGGCCAATCCGGCGATGAACTGTGCCTACGCTGAGCAGGGCAAGGACCTGTTCAAGATCGTCCGCAGCCACATCAATTTGGGCTTGGCGATCGACCTGCCGTCTCGCGACGGTGGCCGCGCGCTGGTGGTTCCCAATATCAAAAACGCTGGTGCGATGACGTTCTCGCAGTATTTGAAGGGCTATGACGAACTCGTGCAGCGGGGCCGCAAGGGCAAGCTGACGGTGGCCGATTTTTCGGGCACCTCGATTTCGTTGACGAACCCGGGCACCGTAGGCACCGTGGGTTCCATCCCGCGGCTGATGCCGGGTCAGGGCTGCATTATCGCAACGGGCGCCATCGACTTTCCGGCTGAATATCAGGGCGTAACCGAAGAAATGCGGGCGATGCTGGGGATCGGCAAGGTGATGATGGTCACCTGTACGTACGACCACCGGATCATTCAAGGCGCCGAGAGCGGGGCGTTTCTCGGCAAGCTGCAGGGTTTGCTGCAGGGCGAAGACAACTTCTACGGCGAGATCTTCCACGATCTGCGCATGCCGCATCAGCCCGTAAAGTGGGAACCGGATCGGACCGCGGTATCGCGTCCGGCGGGCGGCTTCCGGCAGGTGGAGATTGGCAAGGAGAGCTCGGTTCTCCAATTAATCAATGCTTACCGGATGCGCGGGCATTTGATCGCGGATTTGGATCCGCTTGGTTCGGAGATTCAGTATCATCCCGAGCTCGACCCGGCGCACTATGGCCTGACGATTTGGGACCTGGACCGCGAATTTGTGACCGGTTCGCTGGGCACGGCAGTGGGCGAGGGCGCGCCACATATGGTGGCGACGCTGCGGGAACTCCTCGAGCGGATGCGGCAGACCTACTGCGGCAAGATCGGCTGCGAGTACATGTACATCCAGTCGCCGGAGCAGAAGACCTGGCTGCAGCAGCGGATGGAACCGAAGGCCAACAACTGGCCGCTGGGGGAAGGCGAACGGGTGCGGGCGCTTGAACGCGTGCTGGAATCGGAAGGCTTTGAACAGTTCCTGGGCAACCGGTTCGTGGGTCATAAGCGGTTTTCGCTAGAAGGTGGCGAATCGACCGTCGCGGTTCTCGATGAGATCGTGGTGCGCGCGGCGGACCATGCGGTGCACGAGATCGTCATTGGCATGGCGCATCGCGGCCGGCTGAACATTTTGACGAACATCATTGGCAAGAAGCCGGAGATGATTTTTAGCGAATTCGACGGGAACCCTTATGAGGGTTCGATGCAGGGTTCGGGCGACGTGAAGTACCACCTAGGCGCGAGTGGCGTACGGCGGGCTCCGTCGGGACGGGAGATCGTGGTGAGCGTGGCGCCGAATCCGTCGCACCTCGAAGCGGTGAACCCGGTGGTGGAAGGGATTGTGCGGCCGAAGCAGGACCGCCTGGGCGACGTGAAGCGGGAGCGGGTGATTCCGCTGCTGATTCACGGCGACGCGGCGTTTATCGGCCAGGGCGTAGTGGCGGAAACGCTCAACATGTCGCAGCTCGAAGGCTACAAGACGGGTGGCACGATCCATCTGGTGATCAATAACCAGATTGGGTTTACGGCGCAGCCGGAATCCTACCGGAGTTCGCTGTACGCCACCGACGTGGCCCGGATTGTGGACGCGCCGATTTTCCATGTGAACGGCGACGATCCGGAGGCTTGTATCCGGGTGGCGCAGTTGGCGTTCGACTTCCGGCAGGCGTTTAAGAAAGACGTTGTGATCGACATGATCTGCTACCGGCGGCATGGCCACAACGAAACCGACGAACCGAGCTACACGCAACCGATCATGTACCGGAAGATCCGGCAGCAGCCGTCGGTGGCGACATTGTTTGCGGAACGGCTGGTGCGCGAGAAGGTGCTGAGCGCGGAGGAAGTGGACCGGATGAAGAAGGCGATTACCCAACGCCTCTCCGAAGCCCAGGCCCGCAGTCAAGCCAACGCCCAGCAGTACGAGTTCCAGGAATTGGCGATCATCAACGATTCCGACGTCCGGCGCGAGATTCCGCAGACGGCCGTCGACCGGTCGATTCTGGAGCGGGTGATCTACGGTTCGACGACCTTCCCGGAAGACTTCCAATTGCATCCGAAGTTGAAGAGCACGATCGATAAGCGGCTGCAGATTCTCGAAGGGGGCCCGGTGGATTGGGCGGCGGCGGAAGCGCTGGCTTTCGGCACGCTAGTGCTTGAAGGGACGCCGGTACGGTTAAGTGGTCAGGACTCCGGCCGCGGCACGTTCTCGCAACGGCACTTGGTGTTTTCGGACGCGGAAACGGGCGAACGGTACGTGCCGATGCAGCACTTGGCGCCGAATCAGGCCCGGATTGAAGTGTGGGATTCGTGTTTAAGCGAATATGCCGTAATGGGTTTTGAGTTCGGCTACTCGGTGGCCGATCCATTGTGCTTGGTGCTTTGGGAAGCGCAGTTCGGCGACTTCGCCAATGGCGCGCAGATCATGATCGACCAGTTCATCACCTGCTCGCAGCAGAAGTGGGGCCAGCCGAGCGGCTTGGTGTTGCTATTGCCGCACGGGCAGGAAGGGCAGGGTCCGGAGCACTCGTCGGCGCGCATTGAGCGCTTCCTGACGCTGTGCGCCGAGGACAACATCCAGGTGGTTTATCCGACCACCGCGGTGCAGTACTTCCATGTGTTGCGCCGGCAGATGCACGGGAAGCCTCTCGTCATCTTTACACCGAAGGGCATGCTGCGGCTGCCACGGGCGAGTTCGACGCTGGCCGACCTGACGACCGGCGGCTTCTGCGAGATCATCGGCGATACGGGGTTGACCGAAGCAACTAGGGTGAAGCGTGTGGTCCTGACGACCGGCAAAGTGCATTACGATTTGGCCGAGGCACGGGAGAAGCAGGGCATCAACAATATCGCTCTGATCCGTATTGAACAGATTTACCCGTTCCCGACGGCGGAGTTGCAGGATGTGCTGGCGCGGTACCCGGTAACGGCGGAAGTCTGCTGGGTGCAGGAAGAGCCGCGGAACATGGGCGCGTGGCGGTTTGTGCGCGAGCAGGTGCAGCCGCTGCTCGATACGAGCCGGCGGGCGTTGCGGTACATTGGGCGCGACGAGTCGGCGAGTCCGGCGCCGGGTTCGTTGAAGCGGCATAACTTCGAGCAGGCGGATCTTGTGGAAGAGGCGATGGACGCTTCGTCGAAGCCGCAGCCGCGGACACGGTTGGTGGCCCGGAAGAAGGGATAGGTAGCTTTGGGTTCGGCGGGCGAGGCGTAGTGCGCCTAGCCCGCCGGCTCCCAGAGAGGGTCGCTCGGAGAGATGGCCAAGTCGAACCCGATTGCGGGTCTCCAAGGATCCCGGCAGGGGAAGCTGGTTGAATGGCGGGGGCGGCCTACTGAATGCCGAACATCTCTTTCAACTGCATGGCGTCGCCAGCGGTGGTGGAGCCATCGAGCGAGTTGATATCGGCTTGTGAGAGGTCCACCTTGGCCGCGAAGGCCCTGCGGTGGATCTCCTTGGCCAGCATGCGCGCCGTGAGTTTGGTGTCGGGCAGCTGTACCACCGAAGCCTGCATAAACACGGTGCCGTCACGCCCGGAGAGCCGGGCGGCGATGCGGTTGCCGGCCGTAAACACCGACAGATTGAAGCCGCGGCCGCGATGGAACCGGGGGCTCTTCTCGAGGAAGGAGACGGTTTGCTTGGCGGCTTCACTACTGTCCGGAGAGAAGGTGACCGGGACGGTGAGGTCCAGGGTGCGGAACAGCCCGGGGTTGCGCTCGAGCGCGTTCCGGTAGGCGGTTACCGAAGCGTCGCTCTGGCCGAGCCGCTCGTTGGCATAGCCGATCAGGACTTCGACCCGGGTGCGAAGAAGAACCTCTTCCTGGGGCAGGGCGTTCCGGGCCGCGGCAAGCGCCGTCAGGCCCTTCGCGTACGCTCCCTGCGAGACCAGGGTTTCGCCGAGCGCGGCCTGGAGATAGGGCTTTTCGCGCACGGCGTTCTTGCCGGTGCGCTGCAACAGCTTTTGGAGTTCAACCTCGGCGAGGCCATCGCCGACCGGGAGGTGGAGGCCGGGACGCATCCATTCGACGATGGGCGAATCGGGGGCGTAGGGCCGGAGAATCCAACTCAGGCGGCTCTGGGGAACCAGGAGCGAGTTCAGCCGGCTGTTCGCCTCCCAGAGCTCGCGTTCCACTTTGAGGCGTTCCCACAGTGCCAAGGCCCATTCGGGAATCGTGTTCCAGCTCATCTCCTCGCGGATCTGTTCGCGCTGCAGCTGGAGCGCCTCGCGGTAAAGGTAGAGGAGGCCGATTTCGGCCTGTTCGGCGCTGCCGCTGGTGACCCCGCGACGGTCCGGCTTGTTGCGGATCTTGCGGAGGATGTTCAGCGCTTCCGTGTTGTATCCGGCGGCCATCAGAATAATCGCCGTGGCTTGCTGGCCGTCGTTCCAGCGCTGTTGTTCGAGCGTGGGATCGCTGCGCTTGTCCCAGGAGTGCATGTTGCGTAGCGCGCCGAGCGATTCGGCGAGCCGGCCTTGGCCGACATAGAGGATGGCCAGCGACATCCACGGGTTGGAATTGCTGGACGGATGGAAATGCTTGGTGGCGTAGAGGGTGTCGGCTTCGGCTTCCTGGAAGCGGAGCAGAACCGTGGCGACTTCGGCGCGGTTGCGAACGAGCGTCGCGATGTTGACGCGGTCCCGTTCGGTGAGTTCGCTCTTCAAAATGGTGAACCAGCGGAAAGCCTCTTCGTAGTTGCCGAGGGTCATTTCAATGGAGCCAATGGTGTTCAGCGCGCCGCGGCGGACGTCCGGATCCTTCGACTCGACGTAGTGGCGCATCAGTTTGAGCGCCTCTTCGTGCCGTCCCATCTTCATGAGCGCCCAGCCGGTGCGCTCGCCCATATCGATGCGGAAGAGTTCGTTAAACTCCGCGACGATCTTGAGCTGTTCGTCGTGCTTTTCGGTCAGCCCGGCCACGAGGAGCAGTTCAAACAGCACGTTCGAATGGAGTTCGGAACGGTTGGCATCAAAGCCCGTCAACTCGGCCTTCTCGACGAGCGTCCGGGCGCGGCCCAGGTAGTAACGGGCCAACGGCAGGTTCGCCTCGCCGCGGTGCATGGCAACCCCCATCAGATAGTTGCCCATGACGGAGCTTTTGTTTTCGCGCAGCGTCTGCTCGGCGATCTCCCGGATACGGACGAATCGGCCCCGGTCGATCAGATTGCGCGCCGAGGCGAGGTCGAGATCCTCGGCCAGAAGGGTGGCGAAACTCAGAACGAGCAGGAGCAGGAGGCGCATTAGTTGACGGGACCGGCGGGGAAGGAGTCGGTTGACGGCGGCGGAACCGGCGACTGGCCAGCCAGCGTCATCCGGGTGAGGTGCTCGAGCGGCTCGGCGAGGCATTCGTGGACCACCTTCTTCATGTCGCCGGCGCCGGGGGCGATGACGAGGCGGTGGCCGAAGACGTAGGGGGCCAGGTAGTGGATGTCCTGCGGCGAGACGTAGTCGCGGCCGGCGAGCATGGCCATCGACTGCAGGGCCGGGATCATGAGAACCAGGCTGCGGGTGCTGAGGCCTTGGAGGACCTTTTTATGGGAGCGGAGATTCCGTGCCGTATCGACCAGACAGTGGTTGATGAGCGGATGGACGTAGACGTACTGCTCGATCAACTGCCGGGCGACGATGACCTCGTCGCGGCTGACGAGCCGGTCGGTGGGTGCGGAACGGCGTTCGCGGCGGGTGTTGAGGACTTCCACTTCCGACTCGCGGTCGATGTAGTCCATGTTGATCTTGAACAGGAATCGGTCGAGTTGCGCGACGGGGAGCGGATAGGTGCCGGCGAGGTCACGCGGGTTCTGGGTGGCGATGACGAAGAAGAGCTGATCGAGCGGGTAGGTGACGTTGTCGACGGTCACCTGCTTTTCGGCCATCGATTCGAGCATGGCGGACTGGACCTTTGGCGAAGTCCGATTGATTTCGTCGGCCAGCAGGACGTGGGCGAAGATGGGGCCGGGGCGGAACTCGAAGCGGCCGGTGGGCGGGTCGAAGATACTGACGCCGGTGATGTCGCTGGGCAGCAGGTCGGGGGTGAACTGGACGCGCCGGAAGGCGGCGATGTGGTGGCCGCTCGCGTCGGTAATGGACTCGCCGAGGGCCTTAGCGAGGGTGGTTTTGCCGGAGCCGGGATAGTCCTCAAGGAGGACATGGCCGTCGGCGAAGAGCGCCGTGAGGATGAGGTTGATGACCTCGTCGCGGCCCTTGATGGCGGCGCGCAAGCGGCTGCCGAGGACGCGGGCGACTTCGGCGGCCGGGGTCAACGGATGAGGGGCGGGAGTAGTTGAGGGATCCATGTGTATGCGACTTTCAGGACTACGAGACTTTCCACCAGGAAAGGGGATGCAGGACGCCGAGCACCCGGCGCCACCATTGAATGCCTTGGCCGGCCTGGCGGGCAACGGCCGCCGAGAGAGCCAGATACTTTTCGCGGCCTGCTGTCGGCACGGCTGAGCCGAGCGCGGCCTGCATATGCAGATTGGTCAGGTCGACCATCTCGGGCGCTCGTGAGGCCAAACGCTTGGCGAAGGCCTCGCGGGAGGTGCCGTAGTCGCGGTAGAAACCAAGATCGGCTAGCGAATCGAGCGTGGCCCGGTACGAGGCGACCGGCAGCCGGGACGGGCTGCAGAACCGGGGTTCGACGCGGCGCCAGAACTTCATGAGGTAGAGGGCGAGCAGTGTGAAGAGAATGACGGGGACGAGCGCCTTGCTCAAGCCCTGCAGCGCCTCGGCGAGCGCCTTGCGCAGGTCGCCATCGCCAGCGGGCGGGTTTTCCTCTTTCGGCGAACCAGGGGTTTGCCGGGCCATCTCGCCTAACATCCGCTGCAGGTCCTGATCCACCTTCTCTTCCTGCGGCGGGGTGATGACCTTTTCGGGGGTGATGTCGAGAACGACCCAGCCGAGGTCCCGGACATAAACCTCGGGCCATGCATGGGCATCGCCATTCCGAATCAGAATGGTGGAGCCGTCCCCGCGCTGGCGTGAGCCGACGGCGTAGCCGATGCTGACGCGGGCGGGAACGCCCATCGTCCGGAACAGGTAGACGGCGGAATGGGCCAAATGGACGCAGTAGCCGTTGCGGTCGCCGAACAGGAAGCTGGCAACCGGGTCGGCGTCTTCGTCCACCTGCGGCACGTTCAAGTTGTAGGTGGTGTTCTTGTCCATCCAGAACTTGATGGCCAGCGCCTGGGCGATCGGGATGCCGCGCAGATGGGCTGGTAGGAGTTGTTTGGCCTGTTCGGCGATCTCGCGGTACCGGCCGTCTTCGGGGACTTCCGTATAGTGGTGCCACATCTCCGGGCTCCATTTTTCGGAGCCGAGGGAGCGATTCAGCAGGGTCCCGAAATCGGCATCGAG
>LNFE01000149.1 GCA_001464575.1 Acidobacteria bacterium Ga0077553
CCGGTTCCAATTTGGCGACGTCGATCAGGCCGAAGGGCTTCGAGTGCGGCGTCATCAGCGCGACGGTCGTGCGGAGGCGGTGAGCGATGCGCTCCTTCCCGCCCGGGGCCACGTCGGCACGGTCGCGCAGCGGCACCTCGATGGGTTCGGCGGGGAAGGGCATGCCGACGTCGGTATCGAGCTTGCCGGAGGCGTCGCGGACCAGGCGGCGGCCGTTGTAGTTGCTGAGCGTATCCTGGCGGAAATAGAAGGTTCCGTACGGCGGCTGATAGTCGTCGTGCAGACTGACCACCGCCACGGGGAAGCTTTTGCGCCCCTCGCCGCTCGACGGGTTCGGGTCCTGATTCTGGCCCTGATCCTGCTTCTCTTCGCCCTTACCGCCTTGGCCGCCGTGATGCTGCTGCTCCTTCTTGTCCTTTTCATTCCCGCCGGTGCCGCCGGCGAAGGCCGAAAGCTGGCGGAGCTTGCCGTCCGGCAGGAAGAGGAACAGCGCCACGATCATGGCGATGAGCAGCGCGGGATCGAGGAGGGTTCGCTTGGCCGAGCTGCGGCTGAGCATCCAGACGACGAGCAGAATGCCGAGCAGGGCGCCGGCGCCCAGGAAAAAGGGCATGGGGTCGTAGTTGCGTTCGAGCAGCCAGTCGGTGAGAAAGAAGGGCCGGTGGATGGAGCCGTCGCGATGGGCGGCCAGTACGCTCGAGAAGATGCCGACGAGAGAAGCGGCTTCGATCGTCAGGAACATCGAATACTTTCGGGCGGAGAGCAACAACGGCGCAAGCCAGCAAAACACGCCCATGAACCAGTTTTCGGCTTCGGTAATGGCGTAGACCACTTCGCTGCCGAGCAAGCCGACGATGGTGCTGTTGCCGCGCAGCAATGTACTGATGACCACCGTCATCCCCATAGCCCCCGCAGCGACCAGCCACAACCGGCTCAACCGGATCGGAAGCGCCTCCAGGCGGCCCATAACGGCAAACGCCGCCACCACGCCGAGGAGTGCGGCCAGCAGTCCCACGCCCGAGGTATAGCCCACGGCGAGCAATCCCACCGCCGTCATCCAAATGAATACGCCCGGTAGCTTCCACCAGATCGAGTTGCGCGACGTCATTTAGCCCCTACCTCCGAGGATATCCTGGAACAGGTGCCCGGTTCGCCGCTCGGCCACCCCGGCCGTGGCGGCCAGCCCCGCCGAGCCGGTGGCCAGCAGCCGCAACTCATCGAGCGTATACTCGTCATCCGCCTTGGGCTTGAGAAACCACTTGGTCAGCCGCTCCTTCCACGCTGGAGCCGCTTCCTGTTCGGGTTGGACGGCCTCGACCCCGGTGAGAATCTGCATCCGCATAATGCCGGTGCCGGTGACCTGCGTGGCGGCGTGCGCCCACGCTTCGGCGTCCGGCGGCAGCAGCAGAATGCAGAATTGGTACCCTTCGTTTTCCATTTTGGAAAGAAACGCTCCCAAATTGCCGTCCCGCTCCGTGGTTTCGGCTTCGCCGCTGCGGGCGAGGATCTCGAGCGCTTCTTCCCGTTCGGTCGCGTGCCGGTCCACACCGTCGGCGGCGAAACACCAGTCGTCGCCGAGCAGACCGCGTTCGATGGCGATGCGGGCGACGGCGGCCGTGGCGTCGTCGTTCGGGCTGGCGACCAGATAGGCGCACCCTTTGCGCCGTTCGGCCACGCTGCGTTCCGGCGTTCGCACCATCATGCGGTTCGTCCGCGCGTACACCTTCCAAAGCACCATGCGCAGCGGGTCGCCCGGGGCGTACTGGCGCATTTCGATCCTGTCGCCGCGGGGCTCGGCATAGACATCGGAGAGGTCATCGCCATCGGCCATGCCGGCGGGCGGAGGCATCTGCGCCAGCATGCCGCGTTCCGGCAGGACGCGAAGGCTGACGGTCTCCGTGCGGCGCCAAGCGATTTCCGAAAGGCCGAACAGATCGCGCACAGCAAAGCGCCGGACGACGCGCTGGACAATGCACCGCCGTTGCGGCGCGGCCATTTCGACGAACTCACCGGCTTGGCGCTCAATGGTAATCGCCGCCGCGGTTTCTCCGTTTCCGTCGTCGACCCATTGCCACTGGGCCAGCGTGAACGGAATCCAGCGGGGATAGCGGACGCGATAGCCGGTCGGTTGCGGTGTTTTCGTTTCCAGGTCGAGCAGGCCCGGGGTTTGAGCTCGCTTCGAACGCCAGCTGAGAAAAGCGGCGCCGAGAAAGGTGCAGAGCAGGAGGGAGACCACCACTAAAATGCCGGCTAGTCCGGCCACGAGTAGCACCAGATCCAGATGCAGCACCCCCTGAAACCAAACCGCCAGCGCGAACAGGATGAGAAAGGCGACACCGGTGCGCGTTAGTGGAAACGCACCGTGAATGGGCCGCATCCACGGGAGAAAGAAGCGCCGCCAAATTCTTGCCGTGCCCTTTCGTAAACTGGGCCAAAATTTGGTCAGCCAACGACTCATGTACTGATTCTGACGTATGATCAAGGCTTTCTGGTGCCGTAAATGACGAATGTTTCTCGCCGCACGTTCCTTTCAAGCATTTTAGCCGCCAAACTCGCGGCCGCTCCGGCCAAGCGCAGCGTGGTTCTGGTTTACGTTGACGATATCGGTTGGCGCGACTTTGGCTGCACGGGTCATCCTTATCATGAGACGCCACATATTGACGCCCTGGCGAAAGACGGCCTGAAGTTTACCCAAGCCTATGCCGCATGCCCGGTCTGCTCGCCTTCGCGGGCGGCGTTGCTGACGGGGAAGTACCCGGCCCGGTTGCAGCTGACGGATTGGATTCCGGGAAGAAAGCAGTGGCCGACGGCTAAGGTGCTGACTCCGGCGTTCGAGCAGCAACTGCCTTTGGCGGAAACGACCATCGCCGAACTCCTGAAGCCGGCCGGGTACAAGACAGCCAGCGTTGGCAAATGGCACCTCGGCGGGGCCGGGTTCGGGCCAGAGCAGCAGGGATTTGAGCTGAACGTTGCGGGAACGGAGAAGGGTTCGCCGCCGGGGTATTTCGGGCCGTTCTCGCTGCCGAATCTGCAGGGCGGCACGAAGGACGATCTGCTGACCGCCGCGTTGACAACGGAGGCGGAGAAGTTTCTCGAATCGGCCAAGGGTAGTCCATTCTTCCTCTACTTCCCACACTTCGCGGTGCATACGCCGCTGCAAGCGCCGGCGGCGTTGATCGAGAAGTACAGGAAGAAGATTGAGTTCATGGGGCTTTCGGGCAATCCGATTTACGCGGCGATGATGGAGACGCTCGACGACTCGGTCGGCCGGCTGCGGAAGAAACTGCAGGAGTTGGGCCGGGCGGAGGACACGGTGTTCCTGCTCACGGGCGATAACGGCGGCTTGCGGTTTGAAGGCAAGGCGAAGGACCCGGTGACGGACAACTCGCCCGCGCGAAACGGGAAGGGGCATTTATACGAAGGCGGCATCCGGGTGCCGTTTCTGGCGGCTGGGCCAGGGGTGGCGAAGGGGGTCAACGCGACCCCGATTTCGAGCGTCGACTTCCTGCCGACGATCTGCGAACTGGCCGGGTTGCCCGTGCCAAAGGGCCTGGACGGCGTTAGCTTGGCGCCCGCGCTGCAGCAGCAGGCGCTGAAGCCGCGGCCTCTGTTCTGGCACTATCCGCACTATTCGAATCAGGGCGGAGCGCCGGGCGGGGCGGTCCGCGACGGCGATTGGAAGTTGATTGAGTTCTATGAGGACAATCGGTTGGAGCTCTACAACTTGGCGCGGGACCCCGGCGAGAAGCGGAATCTGCTGAATCAGCATGGCGACGTGGCGGAGAAGCTGAAGCAGGCGCTGGGGAAATGGCGGAAGCAGGTGAAGGCCACCATGCCGAAGCCCAACCCCGGCTATGTGCCCGCGCAGGCGGACCAAGGGTTGACGGGCGTCGAGGCGCCGACCCCGCCCGCTTAATGCCGCGGGGGGAGGAATAGCAAGATCGTCGCTACGAAGGCGAGCACGATGACCGCGGTCAGGAATACCTTTTCCGGAATGCGGGATATCAGTTTGCGGCCCACCATCGCGCCGGCGAGGGTCGGGATGACGAGGACGGCATCAAACAGAAGCCCCTGCTGGCTGAAGAGTCCGTGCATGGCGTATACGGGAACTTTGCTCAGGTTCACGAAGAAGAAGAACCAGGCGCCGGTGGCGACGAACTCCTCGCGGGGGAGCTTTCGCGAAAGCAGGTAGATATTCATGATGGGGCCGGCGGCGTTGGCGACCATCGTCGCGAAGCCGGCCGAGGTGCCAAAGAAGCCGGAAAACCACCAGCCGGTGGGCGGCGGGCCGCTGGCGTAACGGAGGCGCCAGAGGAAGAGGAGCAGCATCGAAAGAGTGATCGCACCGACCAAGGGCCGGATGACAGCGTCGGGATAGACGAGCACAGCGGCGCCGGCGGCCATGCCGGCCATCACCCACGGCAGGAGCGAGAAGAGGGCGTTAGCGGCGGCCTGCTTGCGGTAGGTGATAACGGCGTAGCAGTCGGCGACGATCAGCAGGGGCAGCAGCCAGGCGGCGGAGAGCCGGGCGTCATCGACGGTGAAGACGAAGAGCGGTACGGCCAGGATGCCCAGGCCGGGGACGCCGGTCTTGGCGACGCCGATGGAGAACGCGCAGGCGGCGCCGAGGAGCCATTTCCAAAGAGGGAGATCGGGCACAGAGGGGGATGGGGTGGCGGAAGCCAGTGGGAGTCGAACCCACCGCGCCGCTTACGCGACGCACACTGGTTTTGAAGACCAGGCCCAGCACCGGCCAAGCGTGGCTTCCGCAATTAAACCGTTCCTTGCAATCCTAACAACTCTGCCCGGTCGCGCATGGCTTGGATGCAGAATTCGATGTGAGCATCAAGGTCCACGCCAAGTTCTGCGGCGCCGTTGATCACGTCGTCCCGGTTCACGGCGCGGGCGAAGGCTTTGTCTTTAAGTTTTTTGCGGACCGACTTCACGTCGACCTCATGGATGCTGCGGCTAGGCCGAACATAGGAGCAGGCGGTGAGAAAGCCCGAGAGTTCGTCGCAGGCGAAGAGCGTCTTCTCCATCGCGGATTCCCGCTTCACGCCGGTGAAGTCGGCGTGGGACAGAATCGCCCGGCGAATTTCGGCCGAAACGCCGCGGGCTTCGAGGATGGCCTCGCCTTTGGTAGGGTGATCGGGCAGGTTCGGATGGACCTCCCAATCGAAATCGTGGAGCAGGCCGGTGATGGCGTAGGTCTCCTCGTCAGCCCCGGCTTGGCGGGCATAGGCCACCATACAGGCTTCGACAGCGAGCATATGTTTCCGCAATCCGTCGGACTGCACAAATTCACAAACGATCTTCCAGGCTTCGTCTCTTGTCACAGGTCTCCTCTGATGGTATTCTAAAGGGGTTGTCCGAGAGCGGGCCTGTGGCGCAGTTGGGAGCGCGCTTCCATGGCATGGAAGAGGTCAAGGGTTCGAATCCCTTCAGGTCCACCAACATTTTAGATGGTGGTGACGCTCGCTCGGGGTTAGGGAAGGTTGGTTGTCCCGTCGCAATGACGGAGATACGATTGCGTTTTGTTTTGGTTTTGCGATGTTTTGCCTTGGCGAATTACCAAAGCTGCGGATCGCCTCCGTACCAGCTCCCTACACTGTGCAGCACGCGAAACCGAGTAAAAGAAGTCCGGTCTGCCAGATCTTCGGCCCGCATGATGTCCATCTGCCGTCTGTGCCCGCCCGGTCCGTAGGAGAAGTTTCTCACCGCGGCATCATCTCTCCAGAAGCTTACGGTCACTGGGTCTACGGTTAATCTTCCAGGGAATATGAAGGTCTGCTGTGAGTGCAAGCCATCGACAGCCGTCATCCCGATTCTCACCCCGACCACTCCGGCGCCAAACTTCTCGACGCGTTTCATGTCGAGATTCTCATCCACTTTCCAGCCGGCCGAGGTGATCACAACCATGGGAGCATTTGCTGCAACTGGCTCTGCCAAACTACCAAACACCGTTGCCGGTGATTCGCGGTTCAAGAAATTCGCCTCTCCCTTGTGACGGAACGGCTCCAGAACGGCACCATAGATCTCTCGCGCGCCATCCAGCCACGGCGCGATTTGCGCTCGCCTTTCCAACAGGGAATGGGCTGACTCGGCATCCGCATGGAGGCCCAATATTAGAAACACGAATGCCTGTTGCGAAGCCGGTTCGGTTGCTGCAGCCCGCGTATCCGCAGCCACACCGCAGAAAAGGGCGGGCAGCGAAATCCCATCCGCAAGCCCCTCATTCTGGGTTAACGAGTCAAAGCGTGCCAATTGAATCGAGGCGTAAGAGGCTAAACTCACCCCCTCAGAGTATCAAGGCAATGCACCTAATTCTTGTGGTAACTGGACTAGTGGAAAGAGCGCCCGGCAAGATCGTCTCGCTCTTCCATCGTTGGCGACAGTGAGATTCGCGGAGCATACGTGCGCCTAGCGCGTTCGCCTCTGGCCGGCTGCTTTTTGTCGAACGACGAGATGAGCGGTATGACCCGACCCTCTCTAGGTTTATTCGCAGTATTGCGAAAACGCCACGCCCGCGCTTAGGTCTTGGTCGATCCAGTGCAGTTCCGGAGGACCCCCAAGTACCCCTCCGCCACCCGTTCCAAGCTGTTCTCCCGCAGCACCCGCTCTCGCAGCACTAGCCCGTAATCCCGCGCCTGCGCCGGACGTTCGGCCAGTAGCCGCATCGTGGCCAACAGCGCCTCCTCCTCGGCCGCTCCCGTCGGGATGGGCAGGCCATCGTCGTCACTCGTCAACACCGGCTTGCCAATCCCCATCATCCGCAGCGCAATCCCCGACGTCTCCCCGCTCGCCGGATACCGCAAATTCACCACCACATCCACCGCCGAACCAACGAGCCAGAACTCCCGTTCGCTCATATGCCCCACGCGGATCAACCCCTCCCAATCGAGCGCCCGGGCCAGGTCCGTCGACCCGATCTCCCCCGCTAAAACCAACGCCGCGTCCATCCCCTCCGCCCGTAACTGCCGGAAGGTTCGCACCACCGCCAGCACGCGCTTCGACTCCCGCAAGTACCCCATCATCCCAAACAACATCGTCGACGGTTTCAGACCCCGCTCCGCTCGCCAACGCTCCACCTGCCAAGCGTCCGGCAGCACCGGCGGCTTGAAGTAGTGCGGAATCACCCGCGCCTTCTCTCCCACCCGCCTTGCCGCCTCGGCATTGTGCACAATCACGGCGCGCGAACGCTCCACGAGCCGCCGCAGCATCCCGTAGCGGAAGTAGCGCGGGTCGGTCGCCGAGCGCGACCGGTCTCGCCACAGCTCCTTCGCCAGCTCCCGCGACCATTCGCCGTAGTTGTAGACGAACTCCTCCAGATACTCGGCCTCGCCCATCGAGCCCAGGAAAAAATGGTGCAGCACGGCATCATGCAGCACCACCACCCCGGGTTCCCGCAGCGCCCGCGCATAAATCTCCCGGTGGAGCTGGTTGTTGCCAATGTGATAGAGGTTCACGTCGCCCGGCGCATTCACCCGCGCGGGCAGCAGCGGCAGCAGGTCGGCCGCATAATCCGCCACGCCGGATTTCGCCGGCGGCAATGGCGCGAAGTAGCCAACCGTCACGGCTTCTTCCGGCGCCCAAACAGCGCCGTGCCCACGCGCACGATCGTTGACCCTTCTTGAATCGCCACCTCGAGATCGTTCGACATGCCCATCGAAAGCCGCGGCAAGGCGTGCGCGGCCGCCAATTCCCGGAGCCGAGCGAAGTACGGCCGCGACTTCTCGGCGTCTTCGTCCCACGGCGGCATCGTCATCAGGCCGGTCAGCTTCAGGTTGGGGCAGGCGCGGATTGCCTCCACCAGCGCTGGCAGGTCGGCGGGGTCGCAGCCGTGCTTGGCGTCCTCCTCGGAGAGCTTCACCTCGATCATCACTTCCATGGGCTTGCCGATTTCGTCCAGCCGCCGGGCCAGCTTCGGCGAATCCACCGTCTGCACGACATCGAACAGCTCGCCGGCCTTCTTCGATTTGTTCGATTGCAGATGCCCGATCAGGTGGTACCGCGCTCCGGGCAGCTCTGGCAGTAACGGCCGCTTGCCTTCGAACTCCTGCACGTAGTTTTCGCCGAACTCCCGCATGCCCAGCGCGTACGCCTCTTCAATCACGCTCGCGGGGAAAACCTTCGTCACGGCCAACAGCAGTACATCGCTTTCTCGTCGCCCCGCCTTCGCGCAGGCCGCGGCAATTCGCGACTGCACCGCTTCCCATCGATCCCGCAGTGTATCCGTCATCAGCACCAAAAATCCGCCTGTAACTGAGAGTTTACGCGAGTTCACCCGACCTATCGACATATGCCAAAAGCCAGGCGCCCGGTCGCCCCGGTCGCCGCTGACTTTCTGGAGGAGGCGATCCGTACGTTTGCCGGCCGTTGCCGCCGCCCGCTGGTGCAGGAGCCGGGCGAAGAGGCGTTCGCGCTGCTGCCGGACCGGCACGAGTTCGGGCGCAGCGCGGGCAAGCTGCTGCTGTCGGCCTGGGATGATGTGCGGAACTGGAATCGGCGGGTCGTCAACGTGGCCCACCACCAAACCGGACGCCTGACGCTGGTGATCGAAAAGTTCGGCGGCCGCCAGGCGGAGGCGTGGATCTTCGACGGCGACCGGCCGGAGGCTTTGCAGTGGGACCGGCAGGGCGACCGCATGATCGTACGCGAGCAGTTCCGGCGCATGCTCCGGCGCAGCTTCGCCGGCTGGGAACTGGACGACCTGACGACGGAGCGCGACCTCGAACACACCCTCTCGGCCAACTATCCCCGGGCTGTAATCCGCCAAGGCAAGCGCGCCTGGGCGGCGATCCTCGCGCCGCCCGAAGCGCCCCATGCGCTCTCGTTCGGGCTCATCTGGCTCGACTACGTCCGCCGCCGCCGGCAGCCGAAGATCACCGTCGAGAGCCTGGCGCTCTACCTGCCCGTCAAAGAGACCCAAGCGATCGCGCTCCGTCTCCGCTGGCTCGACCCGGCCAAAGCCGCGTTTCAGATCTTCGCCTACTCGCCCGATGGAGAAACCGCGCCGCTCGATCTCGGCGACTGCGGCAATCTGCATACGACGCTCGACCGCTGCCAGCACTCCATCCTGGCGCTGCCCGACTGGGTGGCGCAACTCGCCGCGTGGCCGAACGTGGAGCGCGTTTCGCTGGCCGGCGGAGCCGCCAGCTTTCGGATCTTCGGCCTGGAGTTCGCCCGCTGGCGGGACGGCGAATTGCGGGGCGGGTTTGAAGACCGGCGCCTGCTTCATCCCCGCGACCTGCCGGAGCTGCGGGCGGTCGCCGCGGAATTGGCGAATCTGCGGCAGGAGACGGGGAGCCTGCTGCAGCGGCGGTCTCCCGAAGCGTGGCTCGAAATGCGGGTGCGCGAATCGTTAACCACGTTGGACGCGCGCCTGTGTCCGGAGCCGGTGTACGGTCAGGTGCCGGCGATGGCCGGGGTCGACCGCGGCATCGCCGATCTGCTGGCCATTGAGCGGTCCGGCCGGTTGGCGGTACTGGAAATCAAGGCGACCGAGGACATCCATCTGCCGCTTCAGGCGCTCGACTATTGGATGCGCGTGGCCTGGCACGCGGAAGCCGGCGACTTTGCGGCGTATGGCTATTTTCCAGGCCATACCGTGGCTTCGACCCGTCCGCGATTGCTGCTCATCGCCCCGGCGCTCGAATTCCATCCGACGACGGAAACCATTCTGGGCTTCTTCTCATCTGTAATACCAGTGGAGCGCCTCGGGGTCGGGTTAGAATGGCGCCAGGAACTCCGGCTTCTTTTCCGGCTCCACGGCGCCGAGCGCCCCGCATGAGCAACCTGATGATCACTTCTTTCTTGACCACCGTCGCAAAATCCATTCGCAACCTGAACCCCAGTGATGTGCGGGAGATGGCCGAGCGGGAAGTGAACATTGGCCTGACCGCTTTAACGGAAGACGGGCTGAACCGGATGTGGGACTTCCTGGCGCCCGAGCGCCTCTCCGAGCGCAAAAAGAATGAGTTGGTGCGGCTCGTCCATCCAATGGGCCCGCGCTTGCCCGGCATGCCGGAGCCGCCGGCGCATCTCGACATCGAACTCTGGGAAGAGGGGCTTTCAAAGCCGCCCCAGGCGTTTACGTACTACAAGAAAGATCCGGAGCGGACGGTGCGCGAGATCATCAGCAAGCGCGAAGAGCTGGGCTTGCCGCTGGCCCGGCAGTTCGTCGTCTTCCGCAAGGCGGTTTCCGAGAAAGTGGTCAACTCCGTCAGCCAGGAGAACGCGTTGTTTTCAATCGCCACCTCGCTGCCGAACATTGTGCCCAGTGTGCTGTCGCTGCCCTTCGCCGTGGGCGAGTTTGCCAGCGACACCGCTTTCATCACGGCAAATCAGCTACGAATGGCGTTCCTGCTGGCCGGCGCCAACGACCGCCCCATCGGCTACCGGGAGCAGAAAGCGCAAGTGGCTTCCGTCATCGCGGGCGCGTTTGGCTGGCGTTCGCTCGCCCGGCAACTGATCAGCAAGCTGCCCTTCGGCGCCGGGGTGGTGAGCAAAGCGACGGTGGCCTATGCGGGCACCTGGATCGTGGGCAGCGGACTGCAAAAACTCTACGGCATGGGCGGGCAGCTTTCGCGGGATGAACGGGAGCGCCTTTACGACGAAGGCCTGGCCAAAGGTAAAGCGGTGGTTACTGGCCTACTGCAGCGGTTCAAGAAGACCGCATAATAGTCGAGTGGTTACCGTCGAAATTTTTGAGGACCTCCAGTGTCCCGACTGCACCCGCTTGCAGCATATGCTCGAAGAAAAACTCCTCCCGGTGCTCGGGGACGAAGTGGAGTTTGTGCGCCGTGATTTTCCGCTCGCGAAACACCCCGAGGCACTCGGCCTGGCCGCCGAAGCGCAGCACTTGCGCGCGACCGAGGGCCGGACAGCCGAGTGGGAATGGCGCAAAAAGTGCCTTCTTTCGCTGGGCCGGGTTCATGCGCCGGTAGCCGGCCGGGACCATGCCGGGGTGGATGTAGACTTGGCGGAGGCGCACGCGCGTGGCGTGGCGAAAACGCCCACGGTGTTCGTTGGGAACCATGTCCTGATCGAACGCTTCACGGCGGAGGAACTGATCGCCGCGGTTCAGGATTCGCAATGAGCAAACCCGTCGCCCTCATCACTGGCGCTAGCCGCGGCATCGGCCGGGGCATCGCCTTCGAACTCGCCAAGACCCATTCCCTGGTCGCCACCTACCGCGGCCGCCTGGATGCCGCCGAAAGCCTGCGGGCGGAAACCGGAGCAGAAATCATTCAAGCCGATATCGGCAGCGGCGAAGACCGCGCCCGGCTGCTGGCCTTCACCCGGGAGAAGTTTGGCCGGCTGGATCTGCTCATCAACAACGCCGGCATGGCGCCGCGTGTTCGTCAGGATATGCTGGCGGCCACCGAGGAGAGTTTTGACGAACTCATCAATACGAATCTGAAGGGCCCGCACTTTCTCACGCAGGCCGCCGCCAATTGGATGGCCGAGCAGGGCGACGGCCGCATTGTGTTCGTGACTTCCATTTCGGCCTATACCGCGTCGGTCAACCGCGCCGACTACTGCATTTCGAAGGCTGGTCTGGCGATGTCCGTTTCGCTCTACGCTACGCGTTTGGCGGAGAAGGGCATCAAGGTGTTCGAGATCCGGCCGGGCATTATCCGCACGGATATGATCTCGGCGGTGGAATCGGTCTACGAAGAGAAGATTGCCAACGGCCTGCTACCGCAGCGCCGGATGGGCGAGACGTCCGACATCGCCAAGGCCGTACGGGGCATCGCGGATGGCCTGCTGGACTACTCTACCGGCCAAGTGCTCAACGTCGACGGCGGCTTCCACCTGCGTAGTCTCTAGCGCACCCCTTTGCTGGCCTTCTCGCGGGCCAGTTTCTCGCGGAAGGCCTTTTCGGCGTTGGCGATAGTGGTTGTGTATCCGGCTGGATCCTCAAACGAGCCTTTGGCGTGCTTGGCTGCCAGGTCGTACTGCGAGCCGTGGCCGGCCACCCAGATCTTCGGCTGCAGCTGCTTCAGCTTGGTGAAGGTCGCCTCGTAATCCTCGACGATATTCGGATAGCGCTTGTTGCCAATGAGAGGCACCACCACCGACGGCACATTCACAACGAGGACTCCGTTGACGGAGTAGCCGGCCGCGCCGCGGGTGTGACCGGGCATGGAAATCACCTTCACCTCGGCACCGCCGAGAGCCACCGTGTCGCCATCTTTTAGCCGGCGGTCCACCTTCACCGGCTTGAAACTGAAGTCCTGGTCGGCAAAGGCCAACACCAGCGGATCGCTCTTGCCGCCGTCTTCGAGGTAGGGGGCGTCGCCGTCGGTGGCGTAAACTTTTGCGCCGGACAGTTTGCGGATTTCCGCGAAGGCGGCGACGTGGTCGTAGTGCGCCTGCATGGTGAGCAGGATCTTCACATCTTTGAGATCGAAGCCCAGCTTTTTCGCGCTGGCGCGCATCAGGGGGACAGAGTCCGCCAAGCCTGTATTGATGAGGATGTGCCCCTGCGGCGTCGTGATCAGGTAGCAGGCCAGATCCTTCGTACCGATGTAGTGGAGGTTGCCCGCTATGGTGTGCGCCGGGAACGGCGCGGACCAATCGGGGTTCTGGGCCGGTAGCAAAGCGGCGACGAGGAGAGAAAGTAGGGCGAGGCGCATAAGCAGACAGTAGGCTATATGGTATAAAAGTCGTTCATGGAAACGCGCGCGAGTTCAAGCTTTTACGGCTGGTGGATCTCCATCGCTGCCTTCTTTACGTTTGGTCTGGCGGTGGGCATCCCGTACTACGGCATGCCGTTTTACTACGACTACTACGAGAAAACTTTCGGGTGGGCGCGCACGGACATCACCCTGGGTTTCCCGATTGCCGCAACGCTGACCCTGTGGGTCGGCCCCGTTTTCATGCATCGATTCAGCCCGCGGAAACTGATGATCGTCGGTACCGGCCTGACCGCCTTGGCGTTCATCGGCTTCGGCACGATGGGCGGCAATGTGTACGTATATTGGGCTTACTGGCTGCTCTACATGGTGGGCTATCTGTTCTCAGGCCCCATTCCGCACCAGGTGATCATCTCGCAATGGTTCAAGAAGAATCGCGGTAAGGCGATGGCGGCTACCTACCTCGGCGTCGGCATCTTTGGCGCGATTTCGGCCAAGTTCATCGCCAAGCCTTTGGTCACCGCGTTTGGTTTCCAGACCGCGCTGATCATCACCGGCTTCATCCTGCTGCTCGTTTGGCCCATCGCCGGCTTTGTGATGAAGGACAAGCCTTCCGACATCGGCCAGACGCCGGACGGCGAGCCGGTCGCGGCCAGTGAAGTTCCGGCGCCTTCGCGCGGATTCGGCGAACTGCTGCGCTCCCGCTCTTTTTGGCTTCTGATGATTGGCAGTTTGTGCTCCATCGGGTCGATTGGCTCCATCAATCAACACATGAAGTTCGTCTTCAAAGAGCAAGGCTTCGCCGATCAGGCCACCCTGGACACGCTCTTTGCCGACGCCCTGTTCTACATCATGATCTCCTCCACGGCCGGCCGGATCGTCATGGGGATCCTGGCCGATAAATTCTCGAAGAAATGGGTCATGGTCGCCACCTACATGCTTGTGGCCGCAACCATCCCACTGCTGTTGCTGGCAACGCCCGAGAACCCGATGTACGTCTACCTCTTCGCGATCCTCTTCGGTTTCGGCATGGGCGCCGACTACATGCTCATCCCGCTCATGGCCGCCGAGCAGTTCGGCGTCAACACCCTGGCCCGCGCAATGGCCATCATCCTCCCGGCTGACACCATTGGCCAGACTTGGTTCCCGGCGCTCGTCTCGCAGATCCGGGCTGGCGATACCAGCTATGGCCCGGCCCTCAATACCGTTTTTGTGCTCGCCTTCATCGGCGCGGTAGCGATTCTTCTGCTGCCCAAGCACGCCTTTACCGATGCGACAGTTTCACTACAAGAACCTAAGCCAGCTCCAGCAGGACGCTGAGACCCGCACACAGTTTGTCCGGTTTGAGACCGGCAAAGAAGCCGTAAAAACGATTCTCGGCCGCAAGGTCCGGATCAGCGATGCCGTAACCTTGGGTAATGCCATGGCCATCCACCCGATGGAAGGCTGCGATTCTACCCTCGATGGCAACCCTGACGAATTGACGTGGCGCCGGTATGAGCGCTTCGCGCTTGGCGCCAACGCCCGTCAACTCTGGATCCACGAAGGCAACGTCGACGAGTACGCTCGGCTCCATGCGCGGATGCTGCAGCTGCATCAGGAAAAGTTTGGTTCGACAGACGACCTGCTCATCCCGATCCAGCTCACCCATTCGGGCCGCTATTCGTATCCCAAGCGGATCATTTTCTACCACAACCCCCTGATTGACCAAAAGACGGCGACCCCGGCCGACTACCCGGTCTTCTCCGACCAGGAGATGGAAGCGCTGGAGGACGAGTACATCGCCGCCGCCCGGCTGGCGTGGCGGGCCGGCTTCCGTGCCATCGACCTGAAAGTGACGCACGGCTATCTACTCGCCGAGATGCTTGGCGCCCGCGCGGGCCGCGATGGCCGCTACGCGGGATCGCTCGAGAATCGCACCCGGTTCATCCGCAACGTGCTCGGTAAGTTGCGGGCGGAGTTCGGCCCCGCACTTACCATTTGCATGCGGCTGGGCTGTTTCGACAGCGTCCCCTACGCGCGCAACCCGGAGACGGGCCTTGGCGAGCCGCTGCCCTATCCGACGCCTTACCCGTGGGGCTGGGGCGTCAACGAAGCAGACCCGCTGACCGAGGAATTGAACGAAGTCAAGACCGCCATCGGCTGGTTCAAGGAGTGGGGCGTACAGCTGCTCAACGTCTCCATCGGCTGCCCCTACTACAACCCCCACATTGGCCGTCCCTTTGAAAAGGCCGACGATGGCAACTACGAAGAGCCGGAGCACCCGCTGGATGGGGTCGATCGCCATTTCCGCATCGCCGGCGAATTGCAGCGGGCGCATCCGGACCTGCCGATGGTCGGTACCGGCTATAGCTGGCTGCAGATCTATGCGCTCAATGCCGCGGCCCATAACATCGCTGCTGGCAACATTCAGATTTTCGGGATGGGCCGAAACGCGCTCGCCTACCCTGACTTCGCCGTGGACGCGTTGACCAAGGGAGAACTGGAGGAAATTCGCGTCTGCAAGACGTTGACCTACTGCACGTTCCTCATGCGTCAGAAAAACCACCCGCTGGGCCAGTTCCCCAGCGGCTGCCCGCCATTCGACAAGCTGGTTTACGGACCTATCATGAAGGAAGCCCGGGCCAGCGTTCGCAAAGGATAATCATGCACCGCCGAGAAGCTCTAAAGACTGTCGCCCTGGCGGCAGCCGCCACCCGTCTGTCCGCCGCCGCCACGCCGCCGCGCCTGCCCCAGGCATTGGTCGATGCCCACGACAAAGGCGTTGATGATGTCATCGCCAAGCAGGAACTTACGCCCGGTCATCGCCATCGGGGGAACATCCGCAGCGCTGATAGCCTCTTTTGGGGGGGCACCCCGGGAGGCATCATCAGCACCCTGTCGACGGCCTACCTGCTGCCGCAATCGCGGCACTACCGCAAGCCGCTCGTCTTTGAACGCATCCAGTTGGCCGCCGAATGCTTCGCTCGTATTCAGACGCCGGACGGGAATTGGGTACTGCCGATTACCAACTTCAATTCGCCGCCCGATACATCCTTCATCATCCAAGGCATGGGGCAAACGTTGTTGAACGCTCGCCAATATGGATTTCCAGAGCTCGAACCCCTCGTCATGCCCGCTGTCAAGAAGGCCGGGGAAGCGCTAGTACGCGGCGGGGTGCACACGCCGAACCATCGTTGGGTGGTCTGCTCGGCGCTCGCGCTTCTCCACCAACTCTACCCCAATCCGCGCTACCTGAAGCGGATCGACCAGTGGCTCGCCGAGTCCGTCGATATCGACGCCGACGGCCAGTACACCGAGCGGAGTTCCATCGGCTACAACGGCATCTGCAATCGGGCGTTGACGATCTGCGCGCACTCCCTCAACCGGCCCGAACTGCTCAATCCGGTGCGCCAGAACCTACAGGCGATGCTCTACCTCATCCACGCCGATGGCGAGGTGGTCACCGAAATCTCGCGTCGTCAGGACCTGAACCAGAGAGGCACAATGTTCAACTCCTGGCTGGGGATTGCCTACCTGGCCTGGAAAGACCGTGACGGGCAAATGGCCGCGCTCGCCCGCTCCGTGGAGGCCCAAGGCGCCGGTGTCGCGGCCTACCTGAACTATCCGCAACTCCTCGGTAGCGAACTGCCGGCGTCGAAGCCCCTGCCGGACAACTACGAAAAGCTGATGCCGATCACGGGCATCGCCCGGGTCCGCCGCGGCAAGATGTCCGCTTCGATCCTTCGTGGCCGGGACCGCTTCTTCACCTTCCGCTACGGCAGTGCCGTTGTCACGGCCGTCCGGTTCTCCTCCGCGTTCTTCGGCAAGGGCCAGTTCCTCGGCGAGACGATGGAAAAGAAGGGCAACGCCTATGTGTTGACGCAGCGCTTACGGGCCGGCTACTATCAGCCGTTCGATCCGCCCCGCGTGGTGACCACCGAGACCTATGACGATACTCGCGAAGAGCGCCGGCAGACCGAGGTTTGCGAACTGGAATCGGTGGCTGAACTCTCCGAAACGCCAAAGGGCTTCCGCCTGCGCATTCGAGCGAAGGGTACCGACGAAGTGCCGCTGACCGTAGAGATCAATCTCCGCGAAGGGGGCACCATCACGGGCGCCGACAAGCACCCGGCGTTCGCGGATTCCTGGGTGCTGCGCCAAGGCCACGCGACTTATTCGCTTGGCCAAGACAAGATCCGGATCGGGCCCGGCAGCGCCCCGCATACTTATCTCGAAGTTCGCGGGGCGCTGCCGAAGTTGGCCGGTCCTTGTCTGTTCATTACGGCGATCACGCCGGTCGACCAGGTGATCGACTTTGAACGGTTGAGTTAGAGGGGAGTGGGTAGTCCTACTGGACTACCCACGCTCCCATTGCGTGCCAGCCGCTATTGCCGCTGGTTGTCGTCTGAACGCCGCCATAGATGATCTTGCGGCCGTTGAACGGAGTTTTGAACGTCAACTTCACGGTCAGCGTCAGGGTGTTACCGGAGACCGAGCGTGAGGAGCCAACCGACTCGACCCGGCACTGCGAGTTCTCGAGGGTTCCTCCACCCGCCAGGTCCATGGCGGTAGCTTGATTGCCGTCCCCATTGTTGGGCACGAGCAACAACAGATTCCCCGGTACGAAATAGGGTACATAGCAGGCGTTAGCTCCATCCAACGCGTTGTTGATGAGGATCTGAGTGGCCTGCAAGTTGCCCGCCGAAGTGGCATCCCGGTACGTGATGCTCAGTGTCGCACTGTTTCCTGTGCCCGAGCTGGGCGTCAAGCTGACCACCATCGGGTTCGCCGCCGGGGTCGCGCCCACGGAATACGTACCCATCGGCTGCCAACCGGAGTTGTTCTGCAAGGCGTCGCGGGCCGCCATGTAGATGACCTTGCGGCCGGCAAATGCCGCTGGGTTGAACTGGATCACTAACGTGAGCGTGAGGGTGTTACCGCTGGTCGTGGCCGAGGAACCCGCGCCCACCAGGGTGCACTGGCTGTTCGCGGTGGTGCCTGAACCGGTTAGGGGTAACGCCGTCAGGTTATCACCCGCATCGTTCACGAGGAAGGCGATATTGCTGGGCCGGTCGTAAGCAATATAGCAAGCGCCTGCTCCGTTCAGGAAGTTGTTGATGAGGACGTTCACCACCCCTAAATCGGTGGCGCCATCCGGGTCGGAAAACGAAAAAGTAAAGGTCTGCTGCGTACCGGATGTCGCGATCGGGCTGAGGGCTGTCACGGTGGGGGTCTGCGGAGGGGCTGTCAACGTGTACTTAGTCAGGAACGCGATTAAGCCGCCCGGCTGGGCCGATTGAAAGGCGTTCACGGTAGGGAACGCCGGACCCTGGGTCACCCCAGTTACATAGATGGCTCCGCCGGCGCCGAGCGCGAGGCTGTAGCCGAGGTCCGAGCCGGTTCCGCCCAGATAGGTGGAAAAATCCAAAGCGTTGCCGGCGGGCTTCAATTTCATAATGAAAACGTCTTGCTGGCCGCGCGACGTTGTTTGCACCGAATCTACTTGCGGGATATCGGTGGAGTAAGTATTCCCCAACAAGTAGAGCGCGCCTGTGCTATCCACCTTGACGTCAAAGATGAAGTCGTCGCCGGAGCCGCCGATATAGCTGGAGTACACCACGGAGTTACCGGCCGGCGAAAGCTTCACGACGAAGCCATCCTGGAAACTGCCGCTGGTCGGCGCCACATACGACCGAAACGGATTCTGCAAAGGGAGATCCGGCGATTTTGTCGTTCCCCCGGCATAGAGAGCCCCGGTGTTGTCGACCGCGACCGTGTCAATCTGGTCATACTGGTTCCCCCCGATATGGGTGTAGTAGAGCAATGCCGAACCGGTGGTGTTTAGTTTTCCAACAACGGCGTCGTCCGTGCGGTTTTGTACGAAGCCGGGCGGCGCACTGATGGCAGGGTAGCTAGGTCGCCCAGTGCGGTTGTCACCGCCGAAATAAACGCCAGTCGCGTCCGAAGCGATGTCCGCGACCACCACGTCGCCCAGGTAGGTGACCCACTCGAACGCATTGCCCGCCGGGCGTACTTTCGCGATCGCGGTCCGCGCCGCGGAGGCGTTCAGCACCTGCGGCGCTGAAAATAAACGCTGCCGTCCGGCGCCAAACTCAACGATGCCGGGATGGTGCCATCGGTGGCGCCAAAGTAGGTCGAATAAACGATGTCGTTACCGGCCGGAGTGAACTTAGTCAATGTCGTGTCCCCGGCGATTGGGTTCAATGACACCAGGGTGCTCTGAATCGGCGTCTTCACGGGAAAGTTAGTTGACGAGGTAAGGCCGAGCACGTAGGCCGAACCAGCACTATCGACTGCTAATGAGTACGGCGTATCGTTGCTGTTACCGCCCAAGTAGGTCGCGTAAATCAGCGCCGTTCCCGCTGGATTGAACTTCGCCAGGAAGTACTCATTTCCGGCTTGGCTCGTGCGGTACGGATTCACAAACGGAAACGTTGCCGAGACGCTCTCGCCCAGCAGATAAACGTTACCTGCCGCATCTTCCACCACCGTGCGGCCAGAGGTCGGCTGCGTTCCGAGGAAGGTTGAATAAACCATCACGGCCGGATCGATGACCAGCGGTTTGGTGCGATCGTACCGGGCCAATTCGAACCGCGCGCCGGCGTTCGGCCGCAGCGAATAGCGTGCTTCGATCTTCACCTGTTTGCCGCCCACCATTTGGTAGACATAGGGCCGTTGCTGCACCACCTGCCCGAAGTCCGTATCCAGAACCAGGTTCCCCGCCGGGTCTACCTTCATTGAACGGGCACCATCCCAGGCTACCTCCAGCGTCGAAGGATCCACGCCCGGGGCCACCACCAGGTCATATTCCAGCTTCCGCTCCTTGCCATACCAAACCAGATCCACGCCCGGCTGCACCTGCTTGGCCGTCACTGACTCATAGGCCGGCACGTCCCGCCGCCAAGCCGATGGGTCTTGGCCCCGAAAGTAGTTCGAAACTCCAGGCAGTTGTTTGCCCCGTGCCCAGCCCTTAGGCACCTGCGCCCCCCGGACGGTCATTCGCAGGGTGGTGTAGTCGATGCCATCCTTGGGTTCACGTCCTCGCGCCTTGTACAGCACCATCACGGTCTCGGTGTCGGTTAAGTACATGTCGTAACCGTTGGCCCGCGCAAAATAGCGTACTTCCGGCGCAAATTGGCCACGATTTTCTTCAAACCGGTGGGGTAGGTCCCCGAGTGTCTTTTGCGCCGCCCGCACCGTTTCCGGTGATCGGGTGGCTTTGCCATCCAAACTCCCGATCCGTGCGGTCTTTGTGGCTGGCGCTGCGTTTGCAGTCGCAATAAATGTAAGCGCTAACGCGCCTATCGAAAGTCTGACCGAAACCGGCATGCTCTCGTTCCTCCGAAAAAAAACTCCCCAATCCTTGGGACCTTAGGATATCATGCGAGGTTCTGCTGAGATCGCAGTACCAAAGTTGGGCAGAGCCCACAGTACCCCCCTGTCCTGCATTCGGCGGTTGTAACCCCGGCTTTCCGTCCAGGATCGCAGATGCCCTCGCAGACCTGTGCCGGGCAGAGTGGCCGACCTGCCCGCGTTCCCAAACCGCTCGCACAAGCTCATGGAGAAAGAAACCAAGGGAATAAATCCGGGTTCGCCTGGTAGTTTGAATTCTTAAGAATCGCCACGTTCCCCGTTGGCCATGGCCAACGGCGGTCCAGTTCTCATCCCATAACCTGCCAACTCCTGTGCTATCGGAGCGCTTTCACCGTCGCCGACAGCATACCGGCCAGCGATTCCTGTGGCATCTCGCGCAGCAATGGTTTCACCGCCCACGACAAGCCCAACGGAACGTCTCGCGAGAGGGAAACCGATCGGCATTGCAGCCGGACGCCACCCGGCTCGGCTGAAATCACCCAGTAGGCGTTCAGCCGCCACAGAAACCCGTTGTCGCCACCGTCGGCCTCCTCCACTTTCGTACTGCGCGAGACCACGCGCCAGCGGCCCTCATCCACTTTTTGGTACTCCACGTCGTACTCCGTGTTGAGAATCACGGTTAAGAATTTCTTTCGCTTCAACTGAAGAGCCGCCCGGAACCGGTTGCCCTCCTTCGACAGGAGCCGGGACGCAGTCACCTCCGGGTAGATCTCGCGGTACCGCTCATAGCTCTGGAGCACGGCGATGACCTGCTCTGGCGTGCGATCCTTCACGAATGCCTCCGCGGACCAATCGTGGATCAGGCCGCCCTTCACCTCAATCGTCGCTCCCGCCGCCATAACGGACTGCGCTTCCGCCTTTTTGACATAGGCGTCGAACTCATTCGCCGCCGACCACGGCATCGAAAAGAACAAGAACAAAGCAATCATCAATTCACCAAGTTCACGGGCGCTCCGGCTGCAAATGCCGCGACGTTTCCCGCTGCGATTTCCATCAACCGGCTCCGGGCCTCGCGAGTCGCCCAGGCGATATGGGGTGTCACAATGCAGTTCCGGGCGGCAAATAGCGGCGAGCCTCCAACCGGCGGTTCGACGCTCAGGACGTCCACGCCTGCACCGGCGATCGTCCCGGCGTTCAACCCATCCGCAAGTTCCTGCTCCACGACCAGCGGTCCGCGGGAGGTGTTGAGCAAAAATGCTGAAGGCTTCATACGCTGCAGTTGGGATGCGCCGATCATCCCGCGAGTTTCCGGAAACAGCGGGCAGTGCAAACTCACCACATCACTCTGTTCGAGCAGGGCGTCCAGTTCGATTCCCCGCGACCGGCTGTGGACCAGCACTCGCATCCCCAGCGCCTCGGCGATTCGGGCAGTTTGCGCCCCAATCCGCCCGAAACCGATACAGCCGACGGTCTTCCCCGCCAGTTCCACCTGCGGCGTGTTCCAAAAGCTCCAGTCCGGGCTCCTCGTCCAGGCGCCGGCACGCACCGCCTCACTGTGCCTTCCCACGTGGTGGCAAAGCTCGAGCAGCAGGGCGATCGTCAACTGCGCAACGGAATTCGTCCCGTAGGCCGGTACATTGGTCACCACAATTCCCCGCTCCCGGGCCGCGGCGGCGTCGACCACGTTGTAGCCCGTCGCCAGGACACCGATATACCGCAGCCGCGGCAGGGCCGCCAAAGTCTCGCGGTCGAGCGGCGTCTTGTTCGTCAGGACGACTTCCGCTCCCTCCGCGCGGGCGAGGATCAAATCCTCGGGAGTTCGCTCGTACACGGTCACGTCCCCCGCCTGTTCCAGTGCCGCCCAGGTCAGGTCCCCCGGGTTTAGGCAATAACCATCCAGTACGACAATCTTCATTCAATCGCTCCTAGTCACTCTTCATCCTGGTTTTCTCCCACTCGGCTGTTCCCAAATTGTAGGAGCGCAATTCCTTGTGGTACAACTCAAACATGGCATATGTAATCGCTGAACCCTGTGTGGGCACCAAGGATACCGCTTGCGTTGATGCTTGCCCAGTGGACTGCATCCACCCCAAAAAGGACGATGCACGGTTTGAAGAGGTCGAGATCCTAAACATCGATCCGGTCGAATGTATCGACTGCGGTGCATGCGTCCCGGTATGCCCGGTCTCTGCGATTTTTGCCCTCGACGATCTGCCGGAGAAGTGGAACGACTTCACCAAAAAGAACGCCGACTACTTCGCCCGCTAGACCCCGAAACCGCGATCTGCGGGTGAGCGTTGATTCGTCTCCAATCCTGGAGCGCTGTCCAGCTTAGACGGCAGCTGCCACCAAGCTGCCCATCTCGGTCGTCGTGAGGCTCCCGCCCATATCCACCGTGCGTGCTGCCGGATTGGCAAACACGGTGCTGACGGCTCTGCGGATCATGTCGCCTCCCCGGCGCGTCTCGGGATGGTCCAGCCAATCCAGCATCAGTGCCACCGAGAGGATGGTCGCCACTGGGTTGGCAATACCCTTTCCTGCAATATCCGGGGCCGATCCGTGGGAGGGCTGAAACACCGCGTGGGTGTCGCCGATATCGGCCGAGGGCGCCATACCCATTCCGCCAACCAGGGCGGCGGCCAAATCCGAGAGGATATCGCCGAACATGTTCTCGGTGACCAGGACGTCGAAGCTCTCCGGCCGCTGTACCAGGTACAGCGCACAGGCGTCGACATATACCCGCTCAGTAGCAATGTCGGGAAACTCTAAAGCGATCCGGTCGAAAATACTCCGGAAGTAGGCCATGGTGGGCAACACGTTCGCCTTATCCACGAGCGTGACCTTCTTCCGCCGGCCAGCCGCGATTTGGAACGCCGACCGGATCACGCGCTCCGCACCGGCCCTCGTAATCCGCAGCTTGTCGGTAACCTGGTCGGCGTCCAGCGAGTATGGTTCCAAACGCGACACGAACAGCCCTTCGGTTGACTCTCGGACCAAGGCAAAATCGAATGCCGTTTTTCCCTTCAACGGCGTATCGTCCGGGTGATAGAGTACGATCGGCCGGAGGCCGCAATACAGCCCTAGTTTTTCGCGAATATCAATCTGCGGAGCCATCTCCCGGCCGTCGGCCCATCGAATGTTGGGAATCCCCATCGCTCCGAGCAAGATCGTCGAATACTTGGCGATCTCGGTGAACGTGGATTCTGGCAGTGGATCCCCGCTACGCAGGTACTCGCCCGCTCCTACCTGGAATTCGGCCGTTGAAAACGTCACCCCGTCAAGCTTTGCCTCCACGGCCCGCAAGACTTTTAATCCCTCTGCGACGACATCCGGACCGATCCCATCCCCGGGCAGTACCGCAATTGCAAAATTCGGCATAAGTTCGGTTCATAATACCAGCCTTTGCAAAGGTCGAGCTTCGGGGAAAAAAAAGAGACCGGTCCAGCCAGCAACATCTCTGTAGCTGGCCAGCCCGGCCAAGAAGACCCACTTGGGCGTCAGAAGAATTGGTTGGAACCTCGTTATACGAGATTCGGAATCTTGATAATCTTTTTCTGGATGGCGTACTGGACCAGTTGTGCCTTGTTATGAATGTCCAGTTTCCGCATCAGATTAAACTTGTGAGCCTCTACCGTCTTGACGCTCAGGTTCAGGTCGCAGGCGATCTCCTTGACCGACTGACCCTCCGCCAGCATTTTCAAGACCTCGCGCTCCCGCGTCGTCAAAGTCGCAAACCGGGGAAGCCGATTCGCCGACTTAATGCGAGACCGGAAGTCATCCACCAACTGGGAGAGCATCCGGGGGCTCAGGTAGCTGCCGCCGCGAATAACATCCCGGATGGCCGCCACTAACTGCTGTGCCGGGCTGTCTTTCAGGACATAACCGCCCGCGCCCACTTCCATGCCTTCGACCAGGTAATCCTCGTCGTCGTACATAGTGAGAAACAAAATCTTGGTTTCGGGGCGATTCTTCTTGATCTGCCGCGTTGCCTCGAAACTACTGAGACCGGGCATGCCGATATCCATCAGCACGACGTCGGGCCGGAGTTCATTGGCGCGTTCGACAGCATCGCCGCCATTTGCCGCTTCGCCGATAACTTCCATATCGGTCTCTGCCGCGATCAGGGTGCGAATGCCTTGGCGAAACAGCGTGTGATCGTCCGCTAACATGATGCGAATCTTGGCCATAGTGCTTACCGTTGTTGTTCTAAATTTTTCCCAAACGAACTGATTTTCATGCTGTCGATGCCCGCAATGCGGACATCAACATCTCTCAACGACGGTCGGTTCCTGCTCCCGGCTAGCGGCTGGCAGCGAATACCGGAGGCGCATCTTGCACCTTGTCCCGGGAACTCTTCGCCCCTGCTGCTGTAGCCTCTCTAGGAATCGGCAATTCGACCACAATCCTGGTGCCCAGTGGTTTGCGGGGCTTCCCCCGCTTCGCCTCGGGCTGGTTACTCTCGATCTGAAATGTCCCGCCGAGTAAGGTTACTCGCTCCCGGATGCCAGATAGACCAAAGGAATCCTGTTTGCGAAACGCCGCCTCAACGTCAAAGCCGATGCCGTTATCCACAACCACCAGCTTTAAATATCCATCGGCGGTTCCTACGGAAATATTTACAGTGTTAGCAAAAGAATGCTTAGCAATGTTGTGAAAACACTCCTGCACCAGACGGTACACAATGCTCTCGGTACGTTTGGGCAAGTGCTCCAGCCGGTGCGTCTGCAACTTCACCTTGACCATGTGGACCTGCCGGAACCGTTGGATCAATTGGCGGATCGCCGCGCCCAAGCCCAGCTGTTCGAGCACCGCCGGGCTCAGCGCACTAATCAGCCGCCTCGTCTCGATAATCGTGTGCTCGACGGCTTGCCGCGTCTCCCGCAGCGTCGCACGCTCCGCCGCCAGCGAATCGGGCAACCGCCCTTCCAGCATCTCCATCTGCAGCCGGACACAAAGCAAACTCTGGCCGGCTTCATCATGCAACTCCCGGCTGATCCGGCGCCGCTCGGCCTCCTCGACATGGAGCATATGCTCGGCCAACTGCCGAATCTGCTCCTCTCGCGCTGCTAGACCTTCCACCAGCTTTGCCTTCTCAATGCCCATCCAGCAGCGCTCTGCCGCCGCCGTCAGCAGCTCCTGCTCGCGTGGCAGCCATTCGTAATCCCGCGCAAAGGCGAACTGAATCACCCCGGAGGCGAGCTTACCCCCCAAAGGCACCGACCAAACCGAACCGCCCTTCCGTGGCCAGTCCGCATCCAGCGAACTCGCCATCGCCGGGCGCGACAACGTCCGCCGCAAGGCCGGCGTATTCGGAATCCGCAGGCGCCGCTCCTTCACGAGACCCGTCGCCCGGGCTTCCGCCCGCAACTGCCAGCCAGCCCCTTCCGTCCCTTTCCCGTCTTCGAGCAGAAATATCCGCGCCTTGGCCGCACCGCAAAACTCCGCTAGACTGACCAAAATCCGCGACAACAGCTCGTCTAACGAGCGAGACTCCAGCTCAATCCGGAACAAATCGTAGAAGGCCTTCGTTTCCGCCTCCCGGACCTGATAAAACGCGTTGTTCAGCGTCAAAATGACGCAGAAGTTCAATTGCTGCACCATCCAGTGCACATTCGATTCCGCACCCAGCAGCCGGGCGTATTCATCCAGCGCCGCGATGATGGTCGCCGGTGGAATGTTCAACTTCGCCAGCCGGCGGCCGTTATACTCCACCTGCTCAAAAAACGCCGAAATCGTCGCGCCCTGTTGCAGCAGCCGAAAGGCAGCCCCCGCCGTCGTCGCGAGCAGGGCTACCCCAATCCGGGAATCGCCTTTGCGCGACTTCAGAAAACGCCGGTCTGCCTCCGCAATCCGCGGACCCAGCTCCCGCGCCGACTCCGCCAACTGCGCGTACAACTGGTCGCTCAGCACATCGGCGGCATCAGCCAACAAGGCAGATTGTCGTAGTCTCGGCACTAGGATACTTATCGAACCCTAAGCGAAATTCCTTTAGGGTGATCCGTACCGAAACTAGGGTAGATCCTAATCGTCGTCTGAACTTTGGTTCACTTTGAGCACCGCCAGGAACGCTTCTTGCGGAATTTCCACCCGTCCCACCCGCTTCATGCGCCGTTTGCCCTCTTTCTGCTTCTCGAGCAACTTCCGCTTTCGGCTGATGTCGCCTCCGTAGCATTTGGCCAAAACGTTCTTCCGGATCGCCGCAATCGTCTCCCGGGCAATGATCTTGCTCCCAATCGCCGCTTGCAGCGCCACTTCGAACATCTGCCGCGGAATCAGCTTCCGGAGCCGCTCAATCAGCGCCTTGCCCCGCTCAAACGCCACATCCCGGTGCACGATAATCGAAAGCGCATCCACCGGCTCCCCGGCCACCAGCACATCCAGCTTCACCATCGGCGAGGCCCGGTGGCCCGCCAAATGGTAATCGAGCGACGCATAGCCTCGCGATGCCGACTTCAGCCGGTCGTAGAAATCCAGCACAATCTCGTTCAGTGGCAGCTCATACCCCAGCAACACCCGCGAACCGCCAATATAGTCGAACTTCTTCTGCTTGCCCCGCTTTTCTTCGAGCAGCGCCAGGATATCGCCGATATACTCTTCCCGCGTGATCACCGTCGCGTCGATAATCGGCTCATTGATCACCTCAATCGCCGCCGGGTCCGGCCAACGCGAGGGGTTATCCACCTCAATCACATCGCCGCCCCGCAACGTAATCTCGTACCGAACGCCCGGCGCCGTCGTGATCAGATCGATGTTGAACTCGCGCTCGAGGCGTTCCTGGACAATCTCCAGGTGCAGCAGCCCTAGGAATCCGCACCGGAAGCCGAACCCGAGCGCCACCGAGTTCTCCGGCTCAAAGTTAAACGCCGAATCGTTCAGCCGCAACTTCTCGAGCGCATCCCGCAGCAACCCGTGCTCGGAACTTTCCACCGAATAAAGCCCGGCAAACACCATCGGCTTGATCGGTTCAAACCCCGGCAGCATCTCCGCCGCCGGCGTCACCGCATCAGTGATGGTATCGCCGATCAGCGCATCGCTAATCGTCTTGATGTTGGCGTAAACAAATCCCACCTCGCCCGCGCTCAGCTCCGTATTCGGGATCGGCTTCGGGGACTGGTACCCCAACCCCTCTACCTCGAAAATCTTCCCGTTCGACCAGAGCTTAATCTTCTGCCCCAGCTTCATCCGCCCGTCCACGACGCGCATCAGGATGATGACGCCCTTATAAGGATCGAACCAAGAGTCGAAAATCAGCGCCCGCAGCGGCGCGTTCGGATCCCCCGCCGGCGGCGGCACCCGCGCCACAATCTGCTCCAAAATCTCCGGAATCCCGATGCCCTGCTTGGCCGAACACAGTACGGCCTCGGAGGCATCCAGGCCCACCAGCGTCTCAATCTGCTCCCGGATGCGCTCCGGGTCCGCCGCCGGCAGGTCGATCTTGTTGATTACAGGGATGATTTCCAGATTCTGGCCCAGCGCCAAATACGTATTGGCCAGCGTCTGCGCCTCGACACCCTGCGAGGCGTCCACCACCAGCAGCGCCCCTTCGCAGGCCTGCAGAGACCGGGAAACCTCGTAGGTAAAGTCCACGTGCCCCGGCGTATCAATCAGGTTCAACTGATAAATCTGCCCGTCTTTGCTCGACTTATGGAGCAAACGTACCGCGTGGGCCTTAATCGTAATGCCCCGCTCCCGTTCGAGGTCCATCGAGTCCAGGACCTGTTCCATCATCTCGCGTTGTGACAGCGCCCCCGTATGTTCGAGGAGCCGGTCTGCCAAGGTCGACTTGCCGTGGTCAATATGGGCGATGATGGAGAAGTTTCGAATGTGTGATGGATCCATGCGTTACACTTGCTATGGGCCGGAGCTTATCTCCGATTATCCCATATGTCCCTAGAATTCCTTCTGTTTGACATTGATGATCACGGCATCGCCACGATCACCTTTAATCGTCCTGCGAAACTCAACGCCTTGAATGCAGGGACGTTAGCGGAATTCGATCAACTCCTTGCCGAGGTCAGAAATAACCCGGCCATCCGCGCCCTCCTTCTCACCGGCTCGGGAGACCGCGCCTTTGTCGCCGGCGCCGACATCAGTGAGTTCGCCGCCTTCACCCCCATCGCTGCCCAGCGCCAGTCCGAAAAGGGTCAATCCCTCTTTCGCCAACTCGAAACCCTCGGCAAGCCCGTCCTCGCCGCCCTCAACGGCTTTACCCTCGGCGGCGGCCTCGAAATGGCCATGGCTTGCACCGTCCGCGTGGCCTCTGAAAACGCCAAGCTCGGCCAGCCCGAAGTGAAGCTCGGCATCATCGCCGGCTACGGCGGCTCCCAGCGGCTCCCGCGCCTGGTGGGGAAGGGAATCGCCCTCGAAATGCTACTCACCGGCGAACCCATCTCCGCTGAAAGAGCCCAGCAGATCGGGCTCGTCAATTACGTCGTCCCCGCCCCGGAACTCCTCTCGTTCTCGAAGAACCTCCTTCTCAAAATGCTCGCCAACGCCCCCCTCGCGCTGGCCCTCACCATCCAGGCCGTCGACGTCGGGCTCAACGGCAGCCTAACCGACGGCCTCCAGTTCGAAGCGGCCGCTTTCGGCCTCTCCGCCGCCACCGAAGACATGCAGGAGGGCGTCGCCGCCTTCCTCGCCAAACGGCCGGCCCATTTTCAAGGAAAGTAATCACAATCTATGCCGCATCCCGAAATTGAAGGTGCCCTTACGGGCCAAGGACTCCGCATCGGCATTGTCATGGCCCGGTTCAACTCGTTGGTCACCGAAAGCCTCCTCGCCGGCGCTCTCTCCGGCCTCCGCCGCCACGGCGTGGCGGACGAAGCCATCACCGTCGTCAAAGTCCCCGGCTCGTGGGAACTCCCCCTCACCCTGGCCACCATGGCGGCGACCAAGAAGTACGACGGCCTCATCGCCCTCGGCGCCGTCATCCGCGGGGACACCCCCCACTTCGACTACGTCGCCGGCGAAGCCGCCAAAGGCATCGGCAACGCCATGATGAAGGCGGAAATCCCCATCGTCTTCGGCGTTCTCACCACCAATACCCTCGAACAAGCCATGGACCGCGCCGGCGCCAAATCCGGCAACAAGGGTTACGACGCTGCTGCGACCGTCATCGAGATGGCGAACCTCCTCCGGGAGCTGCGCGCTTAGTGCCCGCACGTCACCAGTCCCGCCGCCGGGCGCTACAGATCCTCTACCAGTGGGATATGCGCCAGCCGCTGCTTTCTCTTGAAGACGCCATGCGCGCCTACTACGCCTCGCTGTATTCCGAGGATCAGGAAGAGCGTCCCCCCTGGGACGAGTTCATGGAGAAACTCACCCGCGGCACGCTTGAGAAACTTGAAGAGCTCGACGCCCTCCTCGACCGCCACTCGCAAAACTGGCGCGTCGCCCGCATGTCGTATGTGGATCGCAACATCCTCCGCCTGGCCGCCTATGAGATGATCCACACCGACACCCCGGCCCCGGTCGTCATCGATGAAGCGCTCGAACTCGCTCGCCGCTTCTCGTCGGATGAAAGCGTCGGCTTCGTCAACGGCGTCCTCGACGCCCTCCGCCGCCAACTCGCCACGAAGTAAACATACGCTATCGGCGCCCGAACCGCCGCCCACCAAAGCCGTGCCCCGGCAGAAAACAGCCCAGGCCGTCCTCCCCGCTGCCGCGAGAACGATGCCTCCGTCACTGCACGAGGGCGTTTACTGGCCTAGACAGCCACATAACAACTAACGTAGTGTCGTCCTCGCGCGAGGCGACTACCCACCGTTCCTCGCCATGCTCGATCGCCGATAGTAGCAGTGTGTATCCCTTGTCGGGAACGTTCTCTCCATTCAGTTGCGCGGCCCGCGTCGACCAATCCTCATGCCAGTCCCATTGCAACCGTTCGAACCCTGCACGAATTCCTGCGGTCAGTTTGTCATCATCCATTTCGGTGGAACTACGCATCGAAAACCCGGCCAAATCGCGATCCCGAAGGGAGCCGCGAGAGGGTATCCGTCTCCTGCCCAACCGAACATCCAGGCGCTTGCGCACGAGGCGAGGAAGCGGATGGATCGCGTCAATGGTTGACAGTACCGCCGGATGATCAATCTTGACCAGATTACATAGGATGTAAACCGACTTGTGCGAGTGTGCACACAAAAGTAGGATGCCCTGCATCAGATCCTCGCGCTCTCCCAGATCGCGCACCAAAAATCGCAGAATGCTGGATGGCCAGCGTTGCGGGGCAATTTCCAGGAGCCGATGCATGGTCCACTCGGCCTCTCGTTTGTGATAGGTGCGCTCCAGACCACCCTCGTAATTTAGGATTTCATGGTCGCTGGAGCTCTGGACTGTCCACTCAAACAGGTCTCGATAGTATCGCCGGGCCTATTTCGAAACGAAGTAGTGCCGAACCACGAATACTAAGCCGGGCGAAACGCCTCGTTGGAGGATTTCATACATCACCTGCAAAACAATTTCATACCGGCCTTTTAAAGCATCGTCGCGGATCGCATTGTAAGCCAGCTTCGGCTCTCCGAGGCGAAGCCTCACCTCGTCGAGAATGTCATCAAACTTGTCGTACATCGATCGTTCCATGATGGCAAAAGTTGGGCCGCCTTCTCCATGCACCATCAGCCTCATAGTCTTCCTGTCGACGTTTGATGGTTTCGACATGCCAGTTTTGGAAGCGATAGCCTCCGGCCTCCCGGCTTGCCCTGCGCGACGCTCAAGCCGGGCACACCCTCACCCAATACAAATTAACCGAGTCCCGCAACGAACCGCCGAATTCCCTCGACAAAGTCGAAGCTGCCGTCTGCGCTGCGGGAGGAGCTCAAAATGTTGCGTCGATCGGCTATCTGCTACAGCAACGCCGTCGCCGCGTCCCGCTCCATCTCCCAGCGTCAGCGGCAACAGCACCCAATGAGCCTTCAGAAACCCATCCATCTCGTACCGCGACGAAATCCCCAGTAGCCGGCGAGTTGGCGCTTCCTTCCGATTCCTTCCGGTTCCCCACCGAGACTCACCTACATAGCCTCCGTGATAATGACCCTCCCCC
>LNFE01000150.1 GCA_001464575.1 Acidobacteria bacterium Ga0077553
GGCTGAGGTCCACGATCAGCTTGGCGTCGGGGGCCGGGTTCTTGTTGATAATGTAAGCGGCCGTTTCCTTCCGCTCCGGCGTGAGGGGTTTCGAATCGTCGACCTTTTCAAAAACCAGATCGCGGGCGAGCATGGTGCTCCGGACCTGACCGACCAGTTGGTCGTCGATGGGGCGGATCATCTGCGCGAGTTGCAGCTGCTTGGCGGGCTTGGTCTCCTGCGGACCCGATGGGGCGGGCGAGTTGATCTTGTAAATAATGTCTTCGAGATTCGCTTCCGGTTTCCGCGACAGAACGATAAAGAGCTTCTCCTCACCGGCCTGATCGTCGAAATAGAACCGGCCGGTGCCAGGAACCATGTAGGGCCGGAACGGCGCGATGAAGTTGTTGCCGTTTTCGACTTCGGACGAGGGGAAAAGAACGCTCCAATTGCCGCTCGAGCCGCGCGCGACGACATACAGATAGGCGCCTTCGTTGGCCTCCACCTGAATCTTCAGCCGGTCACCGGAGCGGAACGTGCTATCGGTATCCACCTCTTTGTAGGCGGCATTTTCCCGGCTCAGCAGAATGCTGTATCGGAGGCCGAGGGGCGACGGCGCCGTTGCCGAAGCCAGCACCACGGCAGCCTCTCCAGCCCGTTCGGGTTTCGCGGGCTGAACCGGATTCTTGGGCGGGGTCGAGGCCGCGGGGGCCGGCTTGCTTTGCGCGACGGTTTTAGTGACTGGTTTTACATCTGCTTTTCGAGTTACCTTAACAGGCGACCCTGGTGCTGAGAAAAAAAGCTCGCGAGGGGTCAGATCTTGAGCGGCCAGCACGCCAGCAAGAGCGAAGAAATTTAGGAAACGCATGGATTTTCAACCTTTTTCCACGACCAGGACGGATAGTTCCGGTCCGTGCCGTCCGAATGTACAGACGGGCCAGAGAGCGCTAGAGTTGCCGGGACGGCAATTTCTCTCGCTCATACTGCTGCTAACTATATTCGCGCAATCAAACGGGCTGGCCCATCAACAAGCCGGGGAAGCGATCAAGAAACTGAATATCGTGATTGTAGAGGGTGAAGGTGCCGTAAACAACGCCCGGCAGCGGGTGGCGCGAGATCCGATCGTTCAGGTGGAAGATGAAAACCGGAAGCCGGTGGCTGGCGCGGCGGTGGTGTTCCTGCTGCCCAATCAGGGCGCCGGGGCAACGTTCGCCAATGGCGCCCGGTCGTTGACTGTTCTGACGGACAACAACGGACAGGCCGTGGCGCGGGGGCTGCAAGCAAATCGGTTGAACGGGCAATATCAGATGCGGGTGACGGCGTCGGCCAACGGGCAGACGGCCAGCGCCTCGATTGGGATGAGCAACATCGCGGCTGCGGGGGCGGGCGCGGCGGCCGGACTTGGCGGCCTGAAGTGGCTGCTGATCGTGGGCGCCATCGGCGGAGCGGCGGCGGCCACCGGGGTCGTTTTGAGCAACGGCGGCAGTTCGACGCCAGCGGGTCCGAGACCCACCGTGATTGCGCCCGGCACGCCGAGCGTGGGGGCCCCGCAATGAAGCGCCGGACGTTGGTATTTAGCTTATTGGGCGCGCCTCTCGCTGCGCAGGACGCGTCGTGGGGTGGCCCGGTGTTGGGCTATGTTCTCGATGGCGACCGGCACGTCCGGCCCTTGATCGGCCCGGCCGGCAGCGCCTATCTCGCCTCACCTATGGACGAGGAAACAGGCCTGCGCCAATGGAACGGCAGTTACGGCCTCGACGCGACAGGCCAGCTGTACTTCGGCGCGGGTACCCGGCAACTGCAACGGGTCGAAACCGAAGGCGGCTGGCAAAAGCTGATTGGTTCGGCGCGGCCGGACGTCGCGCTGGTGCAGCACGGCGGCCGGGTAGCCATTGCGAAGGCCGGCGTGGCCAGTGGCGCCCTGGACTTGGGGATGGAGCCGGAACAAGTAGCGGTAGGCATGCGGGGCGAGGCCATTGCGGGCGCCGACGCCGAGCGGTACGCGCTCTGGCGTCCGGATGGTGCTCAGCTGTTCCAGGCGCCGCTGGCGGGCGTGCGGGCGATTCAGGTGTTGCCGGGCGGCGCGGGCCTCTGTGGATTGGCGGGCGGCTTCTTCCTGGCCGACGAGACCGGGCGCCGGGAAAGGTTTGACCTGGGCCCCGCGTCGGCCTTGGCGCTGACGGGCGATGGATCGGCCGCGGTGATTCTGAATGAAGAGGGAATGAGAGTGCAGGTCTTTACGTTCGCGTCCAACACTTGGCGGGAGGAGAAAACTCCGCTTTCTGGAAGGCAGTTGACGGCGCTACGCGATGGACGGTCCCTTCTCGTATCCGGCGAGGACGGCGAACCCGCGTGGACGATGACCCTGCAGGATGGGGAGACCCGTTGGGCGCAGATCCCGCTGGTCCGCGGAGGCCGGAATTGATGCGAAGCCTACGAGTTCTCGGGTCCGCGCTGGCGATTGCCGCCGCGGCCATGGCGTTTCCCAATCCCGACGGCATGTGTCTGATCACCACCGGCACCACCCTGCCCGAAGGTACGGTGCACGTGGCGCGCAGCTATCAGATCGCAACAACCGGTTGCGACACCCCGGTGCGGTTTGTGCTGGACGGCGCCCCGCCTCCCGGGATGCTGTTCAGTGAAACCTCCGGCATTCTGTCCGGCCAGCCTTCAGCGGCGGGCGTGTACGCATTCCGAGTGCGTGTCGTGGACCCGGTACCCCAGGCCCCGGCCAAAACATTCGTCGTGCGGATCAATAGCGCACTCCAGATCGACCGCACGATACTAGCGTCCGCGGGAGCCTCCGGCAGCGCGTATTCCGACCAGATCAGCGTGAGTGGAGGCATCGCCCCGTACACCTATGCGCTTACGGGAACGCTCCCTTCCGGCTTAACCTTAAACCCCACCACCGGAACCATCTCCGGCACGGTCGGGGCCGGCTTCACATCGCCGTCTGTCTTTAGCGTCCAGGTGAGCGACTCGAGCTCTCCCTCCAATACGGTCACCTCGGCGTTCCAGCTTTCTCCAAACACGACCCGGAGCATCGCGACCTTGACCCTGCCGAACGGGACGCAGGGCGTCGCGTACAACACCACGATATCGCTGGCGACCGGCACGGGCGGATCGTTCCTTTTGGCCAATGGCGCTCTGCCGGCCGGCCTGAATTTGAATCCCACGACCGGGGTCCTCAGCGGAACCCCGACCGCGAGCGGATCGTTCTGGTTCACCGTGCAGTCGCGCCTGCTGACCGGAGGCACCGTCTCCTCGGCCTGGCGTACCTACAACATCCTGATCAGCAATCTGACGGGCCTGCAATTCACATCCGGCGCGACCGCCCCGCGGGCGGAATGGTATACCGCCTATCGGGCTTTGCTCAGTCCGGTGGGCGGCGTTGCGCCGTTTACCTACAGCCTCACCGCTGGTTCGCTGCCTCCCGGCGTGACGCTCGATGCCGCGACCGGCCTGCTTCACGGAGACGTATCCTTTACCGCCACGCCCTCTTTCACCGCGACCCTGCAGGTGACCGATGGCCGGGGCGCAACCGCCTCGCAGGCGTTTACCTTTCAGGTCGTACAAAACCTCGCCTTCGGCGAGTTCCTGCTGCCGGATGGAACGGTCGGCAGTTCGTACTCCAGTTCTACCCCACCGATCTTCGGCGGAGGGAGCACGGTCTCCTTCCGGCTGGACCCATTCAGATCCGAACTACCCCCGGGCTTGATCCTGAATCCGGCCACCGGCGTCATTTCCGGTATCCCTACAGCGCAGGGTGTCTACACTGTGCGGTTGGTTGCCGACGATGAACTAGGCGGCTCCGCGAGAGCCAACATTTCCATTGAGATCGCCCCGCCGCTAACATTTTCTGCCGTAAGCCCCTTGCCGGACTACGCGTCGAGCGGCGGCGGTCTCTATTTCGCCAGCGTTGGCGCGACGGGCGGCACTTCGCCGTATAGTTACACCCTTCTGTCGGGCGCACTGCCAGCGGGAATCACGCTCAGCAATTTGTATGGTTTCTTGTCCGGAGCGTCGACGGCTGCCGGAGCCTACAGTTTCACTATCGAGGCAACCGACTCGGACGGCCGGAAAGCAAGCCGCTCGTTCACCATGAACGTGGTGCCGACCGTGGCCGTCGCCACGCAGACGATCGGCAACGGGATCGTTGGACAGTCCTATTCGGCCGAAATAGTCGCGCAAGGTGCGTTTACCACCTTTGTTTACACAGTGTCCGCCGGGTCGCTGCCCCCCGGGCTCAGCTTGGAGTCGTTCTCTGGCGTGTTGTCCGGCACCCCCACAACGGCCGGGACATTCAGCTTTAGCATCCGGATCGCGAGAGGAGACGGCTTGGGCACCCCGAACGTTCGGGCGTTCCAAATGGTCATTTCCAATCCACTGAATTTGTTGACGACCTCGCCGCTGCCTTCGGCCGGCGTCGGGCATGCCTACTCCACGCAGTTTCAAGCAACCGGAGGACGGGCGCCCTACGTTTTTTCCTTCATTGATTCCATCGTGCCAGCCGGGTTGTCGTTGAACGCGGACACCGGGATTCTGTCGGGCTTGCCTTTGACCGGCGGAAACTATGCCGTCGGGATCCAAGTCACAGACGCGGATGGCTCCTCGAGAAATCGTACTTTTGACATCGCTATCGGTCCTGGAATCCTGTTTAGCACCATCGTTCTGCCGAACGGGACGCGCGCATCCGCCTACAGCCGAACCGTCGTCGCCACGGGCGGTACGGGTGCTCTGACCTACAGCCTGGCCAGCGGGACGCTGCCGAACGGGGTGACCTTGAACGGGTCGAACGGACTTCTGTCGGGTACTCCCGCCGTGGCCAATACCTTTACGTTCACGATTCGGGCCACCGACACGATTGGCGTCTCACGGACGCAGAGCTACACCGTCTTGATCGCCGAGCCGCTCACCTTTGTGACAACCTCGCCCCTGCCGGCGGCTGCGCTGAATGCCCCCTATGCACAAGCCTTTGCCGTTAGTGGTGGCCGGGCGCCGGTGGGCTACACCGTCGTCAGCGATCCGCCCCGTCCCATTCTGGGCATGTCGGCGTCGGGCAGCTTCACCGGATTCCCCATCGTTTCCGGACCGTACTCAATGACCGTCCTGGCCCGCGATGCTGACGGCCGGACGGTACAAAACACGTTCCAACATACTGTCGGCGGCCCTCCGCTTCTGCAAAGTGCCACCTTCCCGGCGGGTACCGTGGGGCAGCCGTATTCGCAAACGATCCCCGTGGCCGGTGGGCTGGCTCCCTATATCTTCAGTTTGGCCTCCGGTACCTTACCGGGTGGTTTGACGCTAAACGCCTCGACCGGGGTGATCTCCGGTACGCCCACCGCCGCGGCCACCGCCTCGTTCACCGCCGCGGTTACCGACGCCACGGGCCTGCAAGATGCGAGGGCGTACACCTTTGAAATCTACAATCCATTGGTGGTTACTCCCGCTACCTTGCCCAACGGCGTGAGCGGCACTGCATACAACTCCGGCGTTTCCACCACGGGCGCCGTTGGCGCGGTGACCTTTGCGGTTGGCCCCGGCACGCTGCCCCCCGGCATCCTGCTGAACGCCTCCAGCGGAGCGTTGACGGGGACGCCAACCACTCCAGGTACCTACACCTTCTCAATCAACGCGACCGACTCCGTACCGCGGTCGGCCGCCACTAGTTACACGGTCACCATCACCAGTAACTTCTCCATTTCCACAACGGCCCTCCCCCCGGGAATCGTGGGCGTGCCGTACTCGAGAACCGTGCAGGTGCAAGGCAACTCCGGAGCGGTGACGTTCGCCGTCACCACCGGCAGCTTGCCCGCCGGGCTGTCTCTCAATCCGAACACCGGCGCCATCAGCGGCGCGCCGGCCGCCGCCGGGAGCACCTTTACGATCACCGCGACGGACGCCACATCCCAAACGGCCCAGCGCAGCTTCACTATCACCGTCTCGCCCGCGTTCGTCATCACCACAACGTCCCTGCCCGACGGGGCTATCGGTACGCCCTACTCTGCCACAATCCAAACGCAGAACTCCCAAGCCGGATTGACGTTGAACCCCAACACGGGCGTGATCAGCGGAACCCCGACCCTGAACGGGCCGCGGACCTTCACAATTCGGGCCACCGACGCCGAACTCCTGACCTTGGAGTCCGGCGGGCCCGGTATCCGCAGCGTGGATCAGATCGCCGAGCGTACCTTCACGATCACCATCGGTTCGGCCTTCTCCATCAGCACGACAAGCCTGCCGAATGGAAACGTGTCGACACCCTATAGCGCGACGCTTCAGACGCTGAACGGCAACCCGCCGGTGACGTTCGCCGTCACCACCGGCGCACTGCCGGCGGGCCTCAGCCTGAACGCAAATACAGGCGTGATCAGCGGCACGCCTACAGCTACCGGGAGCACCTTTACCATTACTGCCAGGGACGCTCAGGCGCAGACCGCCCAGCGCAGCTTCACCATCACCGTCTCGCCCGCGTTCGTCATCACCACAACGTCCCTGCCCGACGGGGCTATCGGTACGCCCTACTCTGCCACAATCCAAACGCAGAACTCCCAA